>JBGSWY010000262.1:0-15041 GCA_041751715.1 Burkholderiaceae bacterium | reverse complement strand
TCACGGTCTGCCCCAGCGGCTTGGTCATCGCCAGTCCGAGCGAGCGAGCGACGGTGTCGGTCGGACCGCCTGCAGTAAATGGCACGACCATCGATACCGGCTTGACCGGATACGCCTGCGCGGCGACCACGCCCGCTGCTACAGAAGACGCCACTGCGGCCAGCAGCCGTAGTTGTCTGATCATTTTTTGTCTCCGTTATTTACCGCGCTTGTCGCTCTGCGCCGCGATTCTAACCGCGGCGGGCCCGAGAGGTCGCAATTTTCTCGCTAGCCCTATCAGGATTAACGCTTGTTTGTCCGCGACTTACAACATCAACTTCACCCAAACTCGCGGTCATGCTAGCGGTACATGTACTCGCGGGTAAGGGGCACGTCGCTGCTACCTGCGCGCACCTGACGCGCGCCCAGCAACTGGTAGATCGACATCCAGCCTTGCGCGAAGCCATAGGAACAGCCGGCGAGGTAAGCGCGCCAGATGCGCAGCGTCTTGCCGCCAACGAGCATCGCCGCCTGATCGAGCCGGGCGTCCAGTCGGCGCGACCAGTGTTCGAGCGTTTTCGCGTAGTGCGGGCGCAGAGACTCCACATCGACGATTTCAAGGCCGGCGCGCGACATTTCGCGCGTGGCGACATGCAGATGGGGCAGCTCTCCGTGCGGGAACACGTACTTGTGAATGAAGTCGCCGACACCGCTGCCGATCGGCCGGCTGTCGAGATCGCTCGAGGTGATTCCGTGATTCAGGAACAGGCCGCGATCGCGCAGCACGCTCGCGACCGACGCGAAGTACCCGCGCAGATTCTCGAGCCCGACATGCTCGAACATGCCGACACTGGCCACCTTGTCGAACGCCTCGGCGCCAAAGTGCTCCTGCAGCTCTCGGTAATCCAGCAGCAAGACTTCGACCCTGGCTGCGAGCCCCTCCCTGGCCACTCGTTCCCGCGCCAGGTCGAACTGGCTTTGCGACAGCGTAATGCCGACCGCCCGCACACCGTAATGCCGCGCCGCATGCAGGATCAATCCGCCCCAGCCGCAGCCCACATCGAGAAAACGCTCTTCTGCCACGAGCCTTAGCTTGCGACAGATGTGATCGAGCTTCGCGACCTGCGCATCGTCGATCGACTCGGTGCCTGTCCTGAAGTACGCGCACGAATAAACCATGCGCTGGTCAAGCCACAGCCGGTAAAAGTCGTTGCCGACGTCGTAGTGATAGCCGATCGCCGCCTTATCCTGCCGCATGGAATGGCGCAGCAGCAGGCCGGCCACCCGATCGAAAGGCAATGAACCGGCCGAGTTCGCCAGACGCTCGGCCAATGGTATTGCTTCGAGCAGATCGCCCTGCACGTCGATTCGACCGTGCACATAGGCTTCAGCCAGCGCAGCCAGCGTTGGATTAGCCAGTTGCGACAATGTCGCGTGATCCCGAATGACGAGCCTGATACGAGCCGGCTTGCCGAAGCCGATGCGTGAACCGTCGGGCAGCAGCACCTCAAGAGAGGCACCGCCCGCTGCAATGATCGACTCGGCAAGCCGCGCCACCCCTGCGTGCACCGCACGCTCGGGAAGGCGGGCCTCAGTTGCCGAACTGCGTACCAAACTGCGTGCAGTCCACATCGTTGCTCCTCGATTGCGAAGAAACGGCGGATGACAACTGTATTACCCACGCGGCGCATTGCCAAGACGCGCGCCCTTGACGTGCTCGATCCGGGTGTTCGATTCGGATGCTTGCTCCGGCTCAGATCGCGGCCGCGATCGCTTTGCCGAGATCGATGGTGCCGGCCGTGCCGCCGATATCACGCGTCAGTGGAGCATGCTTCGGGCCCGCGGCCAGCGTTGACTCGACCGCCGCCAGCATTCCCGCGCCCGCCTCGGCATAGCCCAGCCATTCGAGCATCATCGAAGCGCTCCAGATCTGGCCGATCGGATTGGCGATGCCTTGGCCCGCAATGTCGGGTGCCGAGCCATGCACCGGCTCGAACAGCGACGGCGCGGAGCGATCCGGATTCAGGTTGGCCGACGGCGCAATTCCGATCGTGCCCGTGCAGGCCGGACCCAGATCCGACAGGATGTCGCCGAACAGGTTGGATGCCACGACCACATCGAACCAGCCGGGATTGCGCACGAAGTGCGCTGTCAGAATGTCGATATGAAATTTGTCGGTCCGCACGCCGGGGTATTGATGCGACATCGCTTCAACACGCTCGTCCCAGAACGGCATCGTGATCGAAATTCCGTTGCTCTTGGTGGCCGACGTCAGATGTCTGTTCGGACGCTTGCCGGCCAGCTCGAACGCGAAGCGCACCACCCGATCGACGCCGTGCCGGGTCATCACCGTTTCCTGCACCACGACTTCACGGTCGGTGCCTTCGAACATCCGGCCGCCGATCGATGAGTACTCGCCTTCGGTGTTCTCGCGTACGACGACGAAGTCGATCGCGCCAGGCGCATATGGCTGGCCGTCGCGATCGACCAGCGGCGAGCGAATGCCCGGCATCAGCTTGCATGGCCGCACGTTGACGTACTGGTCAAATTCGCGCCGGAATTTCAACAGCGAACCCCACAGCGACACATGATCCGGCACCGTCGCCGGCCAGCCACACGCGCCGAAAAGGATCGCGTCGGAACCTTCGAGCCGGGACTTCCAGTCGGTCGGCATCATCGAGCCGTGTTGCGCGAGGTAGTCGCAACTTGCGAAGTCGTGATGCTCGAACGCGAGATCGATCGAGTACTTGCGCGCTGCAGCGTCGAGCGCGCGCAGGCCTTCCGGAACGACTTCCTTGCCGATGCCGTCGCCGGCGATGACTGCGATTCGATGTGCTGCCACTGCGTCTCCCTGTCAGGACATTTCGCAAGTGCTCTGCGGATTGTTCACCCGGCCGACGCAATCGAAATCGCACCCGCCCACTCGCCTTACTCCATGAAGCGTGCAAAGCCGGACACCGGCTCGCGTTCGGTTGTCAGCGTGTTCTCGATCTTCGACATGTCGGCATAACCCAGCGACATGCCGCACACGACCATCTCGGTGTTGGCCAGCCCGAGCTCGCGCGCAATCACCCGATGAAACTGGGTGAAGGCCGCCTGCGGGCACGTATCAAGCCCGCGCGCGCGCGCAGCGACCATCACATTCTGCAGAAACATGCCGAAGTCGAGCCAACTGCCCTGCTCCATGATGCGGTCGATCGTGTAGATGATGCCGACCGGCGCGTCGAAGAACACGTAGTTGCGCCCGTGTTGCGCGTGCATCTTCGCCTTGTCTTCGCGGCCGATACCCAGCAGGCCATACAAGTCCCAGCCGATCTTGCGCCGCCGCGCCAGATACGGGTCGACCCATTGCGTCGGGTAGTACGCGTACTCCTCTGTGTGCTGCTTTCGCTCTTCGAGATCGTTGTAAACGGCGAGGATGGCATCACTCAACCGTTGCTTCGCGGCGCCGGTCAACACGGTGGCTTTCCACGGCTGCGTATTGGTGCCCGACGGCGCACGCGCGGCCAGCTGCAGGATCTGCTCGACCGTGACCCGCGGCACGGGAGTCGGCAGAAACGCGCGTACCGATTGACGCGTCGCGATCGCGTGATCGACCACTTCGTGCGGACCGGCCGGTGTACGGGCGATCATCTGGCGATCCCCTGCAGAGCAGCTCGCAGCGCCGCCGGCAGCTCAGCCGGCGTGCGGGTCGTCCGATCGACATAGACGTGCACAAAGTAGCCCTGCGCGCTGGCTGAATCCTCGTCCTCTCCAAAGATCGCGATCTCGTAGCGCACGCTGGACGTGCCGAGCTGCCCTACCCGCAGCGCGGCATCGATCCCCTGCGGGAACGAGAGCGGTGCGAGATACCGGCACTGCGTTTCGACGACCAGGCCGATCGCATCGCCGCCCTGCGGGTCGAGCGCGCGCGCGCGGATCAGATACTCATTGACCACAGTATCGAACCAGCTCAGATACACGACGTTGTTGACGTGCCCGTACTGGTCGTTGTCCATCCAGCGCGTGGCGATGCGGTGAAAATGCCGGTAGTCGGCACGGCGGTGCGGCGGCTCACGCGTCTTCACGAAGATAGGCCCAGGATCACGGTCTTCCCGCCTTCAGGACCAACGCCACACCGGCCATCGTAACCAGCACTCCGGCCCATGCCAGAACTCCCAATTTTTCATCAAAGATCAGCCAGGCAAGCAGCGCTGTCGCAGGCGGCGTCAGGTACATGAGGCTTGCCACTTCGGTCGCGCGACCGCGGCGAATCATAACCAGCAACAAAGTGATCGCAACCAGCGATAACGCAATGATCGACCAACCCAGCGCAAGCCAGAACTCAGGCGTGAAATCGACCACCATGGACTCGGTGGCAACCGCAAACGGCAACAGCACAATGAACGAGGCGGCAAACTGAATCGCGCTGCCGGTGCGCAGATCGACGTCGGTGACGTGCTTCTTCTGGTAAAGCGTGCCGGCGGTAATGCCGGCGAGCGCGAGCAGGTTTACAGAAAGCGCAAGTGGTCCGACACCGGCCAGCGTGAGTCGATCCGACAGCACCAGCGCAATGCCGGCGAAGCCGATCAGAAGGCCTGCCCACTGCCAGCGAGACGCACGTTCGCCGACGGTGAATGCAAACAGCGCGGTAAAAAGCGGCTGCGTGCCGACCAGCAATGCTGAAATGCCGGCCGGCATGCCGAGCGCAATCGCCATCCACACTCCGCCGAGGTAGGTCGCCTGCAACAAGACCCCGACGATCGCGACATCGCGCCAGGCGGTCGCGGTGCGCGGCCACGGCGCGTGTGTGACCACAATGATCGGCAGCAATATCAAAATAACGCCGGCGAAACGGTAAAGCAGGAACGTCAACGGCGGCGCGTGCGGGGCTGCGTACTTGGCGACGATAAAGCCGGTGCTCCAGAGCAGCACGAACGCCAGCGGCATAGCTGCCAGCCATCGCTGCTGCATCGCCGACACCGACGAAGAATCAGGCACACAGCTCCTTTTCACTGCCAAGCGGCTCGCTCACTGTCGCCGCGTCCACGCTGCATGGGCTGACCGCACGGTCTGCAGATGAATCGACACCGTTATATCGATGTCGTGGCCGTAGCCACCGGCCATTGCGACGGCGATCGGGAGCGCACGCCGCTCGGCGAAATCGAATACGCGACGGTCGCGCTGCGCCATTCCCTCAGCGGTCAGCTTCAACCTGCCAAGGCGGTCGCCTTCGTGCGCGTCGGCACCTGCCAGATAGACCAGAAACTGCGCATCGAATCGATCGGCGAGTTCGTCCAGCGCGTCGTCGAGCGCCGCCAGGTACTGCTCGTCGCGCGTGCCGTCCGGCAACCCGACGTCGAGGTCGCTTGCCTGCTTGCGAAACGGAAAATTGTGTTCGCCATGGATCGACAAGGTGAAGGTCGACCGATCACCCGCCAGAATCTGCGCCGTGCCGTCTCCCTGGTGCACATCCAGATCGACGATGGCGATCCGTAGTGGCCGGGTGCTTGCTTCCTGCATGGTTCGCGCCGCAATCGCTGCGTCGTTGAAGACGCAATAGCCGGATCCTCGATCGCGCTGCGCATGATGTGTGCCTCCTGCCAGATTGACCGCTACGCCTTCGGCATGCGCCGATCGGCACGCGCCAATGGTTGCGCCGGCCGAGCGCAGCGATCGCTCAACCATCATCGGGCTCCATGGAAAACCGATCGCGCGTATCTCGGTTGCCGACAGTGCACCGCCACAGGCGCGATCGATGTAACCGGCGTCATGCGCCAGCGAAAGGTGCGCCTGAGTCGCGCACTGCGGCTCGATCAGTCGTACGTCCGGGAGGCGAAGAGCAACGAGCTCCCGGAGCTTGAGGTACTTGGACATCGGAAAGCGATGCCCTTCCGGCAGGGGCAGGACAAAGTGATCGCTGTAAAACGCCTTCAACCCAGGTCCGCCTTTTTTAGTGCACTGCGTCAAAACGGCTTGACTTCAGAGTATGCACCCCTAAAATACCGCTTTGTGCAATGCAGCAATCCTGCGTTGCGTAGATCAGCCCCGAACCCCGCTCAGAGGGGACTTTATTACCACCTTGAGGAGTGACTTAATGTTTACAACCCCCGCTCAATTTACGGAAATTCAAAAAGGACAGATGGACGCTGCGATCGCGTTGGGCCAGACCTGGTTCGACACCGCCGAGCGCTTCATGGAACTCAATCTTGCCGCAGCCAAGGCCACTCTTGAGGAATCGGTCGAGCGCACACAGGCGCTGATGTCGGCCAGAGACGTGCAGGAACTGCTCGCCATTTCAGGCGGAATGACGCAGCCGACGCTCGAGAAGGCGGTCAGCTACTCGCGCAATGCATACAGCATTGCCAATGGCGCCAGCACCGAAGTGTCACGCATCGTTGAAGCTCAGATTGCTGAGAACAACAAGAAAGTGGCGCAGCTGATCGACTTTGCCGCGAAAAACTCGCCGCAAGGATCGGAGCCTGCTGTATCGATGCTGAAAAGCGCAGTCGCCGCCGCCAATACGGCGTACGACACGTTCGCACGCGCGACGCGGCAAGCCGTTGAAATGGCGGAGTCGAATGTCTCTGCCGCCACATCGGTGACGATCAAGGCTGCCTCGGCTGCCAATGATTCGGCCAAAGCCGCCGCGAAGCGCAAGGCCGCTTAGTAGTTAAAGCGCAAGTTCGACAACAAAAACTCGGCAAATCCGCGCTTACCGTGACGGGATGAAGAGTACAAAGACGCTGTAACGGTTGTCTCCTTGGCACCACTGTTTGGGTTAACGCTCAAACGCTACTGTCTCCTCCTTGGGTGGTGCTTTCGAAGCCCGATCCTCACCGATCGGGCTTTTTTTATGCCTCGACCTCGACGCCAAGCGCCAGCACCTGCAATCGGAGATCGCAGAATGCCGTGTCGACCAGCGCCAGTTGAACGCCTCTTACTCCCAGCTCGACATGGCGCCGTGCCGGTTTTCCATCCTGCCCATCGCCGACCGACGGCAAGCTGAACGACAGCACGCCCGGAAAGCGACGCTCGACATCCTCCATTAGCGGCGCAAGCAACGACTCGGCGGTTTCGTAAACGATCATCGAGCGCTCGTTGCGCACGGCAGTGAAGAAATCATTCGAGTAGTGCGTATCGAGCACCCACTCGATCATCGGCCACGCCATCACCGGAAAGCCGGGCATGAACCAATGATCGCGTATCGAAAAGCCCGGAATGCGGTTGAACGGATTCGGAATGATCGTCGCGCCAACTGGAAAATCGCCCATCCTCAGGCGCTGCAGATTCTCGGGCGTGGTCATGTCGGCGCTGCCCTGTCCCTTGCGTGCCATCTCGGCGCACCGCTCGGATATCAGGACTGCAGCTTCGGGGTGAATTTGCAGCGGCGCTTCAAGCGCAGCAGCAACTGCCTGCCGCGTGTGGTCGTCGGGAGTTGCGCCGATACCGCCGCAGCTGATGACAATGTCGTCGCTTGCGAGTGTGCGGCGATACAGCTCGATCAACGCATCACGATCGTCACCGATGTAGTGCCCCCACGCAAGCTGCAGGCCACGCAGGCGAAGCAACTCGATGACCCTGCTCAGGTGCTTGTCCTCGCGCTTGCCGCACAGAATCTCGTCGCCGACGATCACCAGCCCGAACCGCAGCTTGCGATTGGCCATCATGCATGCCACCGATAACTTGAGAGCCAGGAAGTCTAATCGACAGAATTGGCCACGAAAAAAGATCGAAGGTCGCAACGCGCGTCCAATTTGCCGGTCCAAAGCGCAAGGACAGCGGGTGCTGACAAAGCTTTCCGGGCGATGCCGTTTCCTTTTGTATGATTTAATCGACTGGCCTATCCGATCGGGCCGTCACTCTCGGAGGTTGTCATGACATCCGTCATTAAAGCGTTCACGCTGTTCGCTGCTGCAGCGATGGTTGCGGGTTGCGCATCTCAGAACCCGTCAAGCAGCGCGGCAACGACAGCTTCGACTTCAGGCGACGTCAAGACGCCTGCACTGCCGGCGCCATTGACGGCGGCCGAAGTTCAGGTGGTGACCGCGCAATTCGGCGTGTTCGGCGCCGATCCCAACGGCCGTCGTCTGCTGTATGAAACGGACAAGTTTCCTGCCGTGCCTGCAGCACCGTACGGCTGGTACATCCTGTTCAAGACCAGCAAGCCGACGGTGGTGTGGCGTGAGGAGTTCGAGTTGCCCGAAGCTCCGCCGACCTGGGGCCCTGGCGAAGCTTTGGGAATTTTCAGCATCTCGCCGGACCGCAAGACGGCGGTGACCGAGCGCATCATTCCGACCCGGCTTGGGTTTATCGCCAATGAGTGGCGCTATGCGCCCGGCGATCCGATCGGTGCCCACAAGATGCGGGTGTACATCGATGGCCAGTTGATCCGTGAATTCAGCTTCGATATCGAAAAAGGTCCGGACAACCAACGCGCACCTCGCCGCGGTCCGAACCGCGACGGCTCGAAGTCCACGACTTAGGCGCTTCACTGCTGCTGCGTGGTGTGTGCGGGCACGTTCCGCACAATGCAGATCTTTTTATTTTTTGTTTTCGGCCGATCGATGCTCGGCAGTGGCGGCGCGTGGCTCCCATTCGGCGTCTTCCGGGCTTACTGGCGGCTTCGTTCGACGCTGCCCTTCGCTCGTCACGTTCGGAGTGTCAGCCGGACGCGGGCCGGTGACGCTATCCGCGTTGGCGCCGGGACTCTTGCTGCGCACCCTTGCGCGTTCGTCTTCGCGCATCGCGTCGGCTGCGCCTTCGATCGGCGCTGCGAGTGCCGCAACCGATCCCTGTATGACTTCGCTGTCGTCTGCCACCCCCGGAATGTTGGATCGGCGCGTTTCGCGAGCCGCATCCGCGTTTTCCAGCGCCTGACGCTGACTGAGTTCGCGCTCAGTGGGTTTGCGCTTGGACGGGTTGTCGGACTTGCCCTTTGCGGCTGATTTATCTTTCGATGCAGTCATAGCGATTCCCCTGGTGAACGCAGGTAGAACTGGCAACGCGCGTGCCCGCTGCATCCGTTATCGACTGGTAATTGCCCAGACCTTTTGCAGCCGCCTGACACTCACCGGCATCGGCGTTTTCAGTTCCTGTGCGAACAGCGACACCCGCAGCTCTTCCAGCAGCCAGCGAAATTCATCGAGTCGCGGATCGTCAACACCCTTGCGACTGGCGATCGCACGCTGCCATGGTGCCTGCAGCGCCGCGATCTCGTTGATGCGCGCCGCATCGCGCGCCGGATCGCCTTTCACCTTGTCGATCCGCAACTCGATCGCCTTCAAATAGCGCGGAAACTGCGCGAGCTGCGACGCCGGCGTCACGACGATGAAATTGGCCACGAATAGCTGCGCCAGCTGCTGTTCGATATCCGCCACGAGGCGCGGATAAGCCTTCAGCGCGTGCAGCTTGCGCGGAATCACCGCCGCTTGCTCGACGATTGCCGCAACTAGCCGCGCTATCTCCTGCGCTATCAGGCTGATCCGCCCGCGCGCATCGTCTTTGCGCTCTACAAAACTCGCTCGATTGACCGGTAGCGGACCCGTCAGGCAAGTGCGTTCGACCGCAGCGGTGACGATCTGTTCGCGCAGCTCTTCGAAGCTCGGCAGTACGATCGAAAGCACGGCGATAGTGGATGCGCGCACCTGCACCATCTGCAGGCTCGCCAGGCTCTTCTCGAGAAACTTCACCTGTTCCTTCAGTTGCAGACGGAACAGCCGTCGCAAGCCGATACGGTGCACAGTGGCGGCTTGATCCGGCATATCGAAAACTTCGATCGAGCAATGCGTCACGTGATCGACCAGAGCCGGATAACCGACCAGTGCCTGACCATCGCGCCGGATCTCGAGCAGCTCGGCCACTTCGCAGAAGTCCCAATCGGTGATCCGGTCGTCCAGTCCTTCGGCAACCTTCGCGTCCTTTTCAGCGGCGCGCTGAAACGTCGCGCGTGCTTCGCCACCGAGCTCGACCGTCAGCTGCGGCAGGTTGCGGCTCATGGCCAGCTGCCGCCCGTACTCATCGACGACCTTGAAGTTCATCCGCAGATGCGTCGGCAAAGACTCGCGCTTGAAATCGGCCGGCTGGCACACGATGCCGCGCTCTGCACGAATATCCGCGATCAACGTATCGATCAACGATCCGCCGTCACCCGCTCTCGCACGTTCGACGAATCCGGATGCGTACTCGGGCAGCGGAACGCAGTAACGGCGCAATTTTTGCGGTAGCGACTTGAGCAGCAGATTCACCTTTTCCTTCAACATGCCCGGCACCAGCCATTCGCACTGTTCGGCATTGATCTGGTTCAAGGCGAGCAGCGGCACGGTCATCGTCACGCCATCGCGCGGGTTGCCCGGCTCGAAGTGATAGGCGAGCGACAAACGCAATCCGTCGCCACGGCTGCGCCACACCATCTCCTTCGGGAACAAATCGGTCGTGATACCCGCCGCTTCATGTCGCATCAACTCGTCACGCGACAGGAACAGCGACTTCGGCTCGCAGCGCTCGGCGTCGATGCGCCAGCGTTCAAAGTCCACGCCTGTATGAATGTCGGCCGAAATCAGGCGGTCATAGAACGCGGTGATCAGTTCGTCATCGACCAGCACGTCGGGCCGGCGCGTCTTGTGTTCCAGCTCGCGAATCTGCCGAACGAGTCGAAGGTTGTGCGCGAGAAAGGGTGAGCGAGTGTCGAACTCGCCGTTGACCAGCGCTTCACGAATGAAGATTTTGCGCGCCAGAACCGGATCAATCGGCCCGAAGGCAACGCGACGCTGCGCGTACACGACGAGCCCATAGAGCGTGGCTCGCTCGAACGCGACGACTTCCGCGCGCTTCTTTTCCCAATGCGGATCGCCATGGCTTTTCTTCAGCAGATGAGCGCCGATTCTTTCGAGCCACACCGGGTCGACGTTTGCAACGGTGCGCGCAAACAATCGCGATGTTTCGACCAGCTCGGCCGCCACGATCCAACGGGCGGCCTTCTTCAGCAGCGCCGATCCCGGCCAGATGAAGAACTTGATGCCGCGCGCGCCGGCATAGGGCGGCTCGCCACGCTCGGCATCGACAATGCGCGCGCCGATATTGCCGAGCAGTCCCGCCAGCAGCGCAACATGAATCTGCTCGAACGTCGCAGCGGAAGTATTGACGCGCCAGCCGTGCTCGCCAACGATCGTCGCCAGCTGCGTATGCACGTCAATCCACTCGCGGACGCGACGCGGGCTCAGGAAGTGGCTCTTCAACTCCTCGGTCAGCTTGCGATTCGATTTCTTGTGCGCCAGCTTGTCCTGCACGAACGCCCACACCTTGATCAACGACGCAAAGTCACTCTTATCATCGACGAAGCGGCGGTGCGCGTTGTCGGCTGCGTCCTGCGCTTCCAACGGACGCTCGCGCGCATCGTGTACCGACAGGGCGGAGGCGATCACGAGCAATTCACGCAGGCAGTGCTGTTCGCGCGCGGCAAGCAGCATGCGGCCGACTCTGGGATCGAGCGGCAGTTTCGCAAGCTCATGGCCGATGGCGGTCAGCTCGTTGCGTTCATCGACTGCATTCAATTCGGCGAGCAACTGGTAGCCGTCGGCGATGGCGCGCGGCGGCGGCGGTTCGACAAACGGAAATTCCGCAACGTCACCCAGCCCGAGCGATTTCATGCGCAAAATGACGCCTGCCAGAGACGACCGTTGCACCTCGGGATCGGTAAAGCGCGCGCGCCGCGCGTAATCGTCTTCGCTGTAAAGCCGAACGCAAACGCCGTCGGCCACCCGGCCGCAGCGACCGGCTCGCTGATTTGCCGCGGCCTGCGATATGGGCTCGATCTGCAGCTGCTCGACCTTGTTGCGATACGAATAACGCTTGACCCGCGCCAGGCCCGTGTCGACCACGTAGCGAATGCCGGGCACCGTGAGTGATGTTTCGGCAACGTTGGTCGCAAGCACGATCCGCCGGCCGCGCGACGACGGCTTGAACACACGTTCCTGCTCTTCGGCGGAGAGCCGCGCATAGAGCGGCAGAATCCCGGCGTGTGCAGGATGGTGCTTGCGCAGCGCCTCAGCGGCTTCGCGAATCTCGCGCTCACCGGGCAGGAACACCAATATGTCGCCCGGCCCGACCGCGGCCAGTTCGTCAACTGCATCGACGATCGCCTCCATCAGCGTCCGGTCATCGACGGCGTCATCCTCGATCACAGGCCGGTACCGCAACTCGACCGGATACAGACGCCCCGACACTTCAATGATCGGCGCCTTCCCTTCCGCGCCCGCAAAGTGCTGCGCAAAGCGCTCGGCATCGATCGTCGCCGACGTGATGATCACTTTCAGATCCGGGCGCCGAGGCAGTAGTTGCCTGATATAGCCGAGCAGAAAATCGATGTTCAGCGAACGCTCATGCGCTTCGTCGATGATCAGCGTGTCATAGGCACGCAACGCGGGATCTCCCTGCGTCTCGGCGAGCAGGATGCCGTCGGTCATCAGCTTGATCAACGCGCCGGGCCGCGTCTGATCGGTGAATCGAACCTTGTAGCCGACCACTTCGCCCGGCGCGCTGCCAAGCTCCTGCGCGATGCGCTTGGCAATGCTCGAAGCTGCGATGCGGCGCGGCTGCGTATGGCCGATCAATCCGTGCGTGCCGCGCCCGAGCACCAGACAGATTTTCGGCAGCTGTGTGGTCTTGCCCGATCCCGTTTCGCCGCTGACGATCACTACCTGATGCAATTCGATAGCGCGCGCGATCTCCTCGCGCGCGCCGGAAACGGGGAGATCTTCGGGAAAGGTAATGACCGGCAGCGGTGCGCGACGACGGGCGGGTTTATGCGACCCCGGCGCGTTGTCTGGGTGCTTTGGCTGCATCGGTTCACCGCGCTGATCAGCGCGGCGTTGTCATGGGTTGACCCTGAAGCGGGACGGCGCGGCGCGGGCAGTCGCATCGCAAGTGACGCGCGCTAGAAGTCGGTAAGTATACTTTTGCGAATGAACGATACCGCTGCCGCGGAGCCCGTGACCACGCCAAGCGAGGCGGATATCGACCATGCGCGGTTCGTCGCGTGGCTGCGCGATGTCGCCCCATACGTGCATGCGCATCGCGGGCGAACATTCGTCGTCGGGTTTGCCGGCGGGCTGATCGAAGCAGGCCACCTGGTTGCGGTCGTTCAGGATCTCTCGCTGCTCAACGCAATGGGCATTCGCTTGCTGGTCGTGCACGGCTCGCGCCCTCAGGTGCAAGCGCAACTCGCGCTCAAGGGGGTCGAATCCCGGTTTGCCAACGACGTGCGCATCACGGATGCGCCCGCGCTCGAATGCGCGAAGGAGGCGTCCGGCGAAATTCGGCTCGACATCGAAGCGGCATTCTCGCAAGGCCTGCCGTCGACTCCGATGGCGCATTCCAAGGTGCGCGTGGTCAGCGGCAACTTCGTCACCGCACGCCCACTGGGCGTGATCGACGGCACCGACTACCAGTTGACCGGTGTTGTGCGCAAGGTCGATTCGGATGCGCTGCGCGTGACTCTCGCCAACGGTGCGATCGTGTTGCTATCTCCGCTCGGCTTTTCGCCGACCGGAGAGGCGTTCAATCTGACGATGGAAGACACTGCGTGTGCGGTCGCCACCGCGGTCAAGGCCGACAAGCTGATTCTGCTGACTGAAACCGACGGCGTGCGCGACGCCGATGGCGCGTTGCGCAGTGAACTGACGGTGCAGTCCGCCGAAGCGCTGCTCGCCGGAGGTGAAATCAAGCCGGACGCTGCGTTCAATCTGCGCTACGCCATCAAGGCGTGCAAGGGCGGCGTTGCGCGCGCCCATATTCTGTCCTATGGACTCGACGGCAGCGTGCTGGCCGAGCTGTTCACACACGAAGGCGTTGGTACCATGGTCGCCTCCGAGGACCTTGAACAACTGCGCGATGCAACCGCCGACGATGTCGGCGGCATCATCAAGCTGCTCGAGCCGCTCGAAGCCGATGGCACACTGGTCAAACGTCCGCGCGAGCTGATCGAACGCGAGATCGATCGCTTCGTGGTGCTTGAGCACGATGGCTTCATTTTCGGCTGCGCGGCCCTGTATCCGTTTCCGCGCGAAAAGATGGGCGAGCTTGCGTGCCTGACCGTGCATCCCGGGTATCAGGCCCACGGCGACGGTGAGCGGTTGATGAAACGGATCGAAGCACGCGCAAGGGCGGCCGGCATCGACAAGCTGTTCGTACTGACCACGCGCGCCGCGCACTTTTTCATCAAGCGCGCATACCGGCCCGCAACGGTCGACGATCTGCCGCATGCGCGACAGAATATGTACAACTGGCAGCGTCGCTCGCAGGTGCTGCTGAAAAATCTCTAGGAAATCCAATGGCAAGGATGGTGAATTGCGTAAAGCTGGGACGCGAAGCCGAAGGGCTGGACTTCCCGCCTGTACCGGGCGAACTCGGAAAGCGAATCTGGGAGAACGTTTCGAAGGAAGCATGGGCGGGCTGGCTCAAGCACCAGACGATGCTGGTCAATGAGAACCGGCTGAATCTTGCCGATACGCGCGCGCGAAAATATCTGTTGACGCAAATGGAGAAGCACTTCTTCGGCGAAGGGGCCGATGTGGCGCAGGGCTACGTGCCGCCTAGTGCTTAGTTTTTGCAGAAGACGCGCCGAGGAAGCGTTGAGCGGAGCTGCATCGCAGCGCGCAAGCGTTGGGCGGAGCTGTCCTGCCTGGACGTCGGGCACTTCGTGCCTGCTCTGCCGTACTCACGCCAGCGGCGGGCCTGCAAACTCGCTCGCCTAGCGGCTCACTCAAACAGGCAGGCCCTCAAAAGCCCCGCTGGCGCTCCGCTCCTCGACGACGTCCCAAAGGCAGGTCATCTCCGCCCAACGCTTGCGCGTGGAGGCAATCTCGCGTGTTTGGCGAAAGAGAAAAAACGTCTTGAATCGAGGCACTGTCTCGACAGCAGCGGCTGGCGCAGATGCGTCGCCTTTTGAGTCGTCGCCCGAGGAGCGGAGCAACGCCGGGGCCTTTGAGCAAAAAAGCGCTCTAACAGTTTGTTGAAATTCGCCCTAAATTGATTGCCACCGACCCAAGAGTCATGGGTTTGAGAGCGGGGATGGGTGTTGGGTA
>JBGSWY010000261.1:0-7756 GCA_041751715.1 Burkholderiaceae bacterium | reverse complement strand
CTACGGGCAGATCCTGTACTGACACTGCAGAGCAAGCATTTTGGTCGGGGTGGGGGGATTCGAACTCCCGACATCCTGCTCCCAAAGCAGGCGCGCTACCAGGCTGCGCTACACCCCGAGGGGCGCAAATAGTAGCACCGCGATTCATAGATACGCTATGCAATCATGTGCAAACGCGAGCGTCTTCGTAGGAGAAACAGCATGCAGTTGACAGCAGAAGAGCAAGCCATGCTGCGCGGCGACCAGGGTGTCGCCGTCAAGGAGGCCATCGAGTATCTGATCAAGGTCGGCGAATTCTGGGGCGCAGAGCGTCTGGTTCCCGTCACGAATGTGCACATGATGGGCGACATCGAAGTCATGGGTGATGGCGGGCTCAAGTGGCTTGAATGCACCGCGCAGAAAAAGGCGCGTTGTGCAGTCAGCGTCAGCACCAATGCACGGTCGTTCGACTTCGACTTCGTCGAGCGCCTGCACCAGGACCGAGGCGAAGCGGCAAAGGAGAAAAAGCTGATCGGCCTGCTGCAGCAAATGAACGTCGCCACGACCGATACCTGCATCAACTATCAGACGATCTATCAGCCGCATCTCGGCGAGCGCGTGGCGTGGGGTGACACCGGCACCGTGATCTATGCCAACTCGGTGTTCGGTGCACGCTCGAACTTCGAGAGCGGGCCCGCCGCTTTCGCGGCCGGCCTCACCCAACGCGTGCCCGCCTACGGTTTCCAGCTCGATGAGCATCGCAAGGGCACTTTCACGGTGCGACTGGATGCCGACCTCGATGATCTCGCCGACTGGGGCGCGATCGGCAAGCTGGTCGGCGAGCCGAATCAGAGCTACTTCCAGGTGCCGGTGTTTCATGGTCTGAAGCGCACGCCCACCGCCGACGAACTGAAGCATCTGGGAGCCGCATTGGCCAGCTATGGCTCGATGGGTATGTTCCATATGGTCGGCGTCACGCCCGAGGCGCCAACGCTCGAAGCGGCGCTTTGCGGCAACCGTCCGCACACCGAAATGACCCTCACCAATGCAGATCTGCAGTGCGTCTACCAGAGCTACGACCTGAAAGATCGCAAGTGCGATCTGATCGTGTTTTCCGGGCCGCAGCTGTCGCTGTGGGAAATCAAGAACTTGTCCGAGCGCTTCGATGGAAAGAAGATCAAAGATGGCACGCAGGTATTCGTCACGTCGTCCAATGGCGTGCTGGCCGCGGGACGCAAGCTCGGCTACGTGCAGAAGCTCGAGGCAGCCGGAGTGACGGTGATGGAAGGCGTGTGCTTCTACATTCTGCAGAACCTGTCGCAGATGCGACAGCGCAACGGCTGGACCAACATGATTTCCAACTCCGCGAAGATCGTGAACATCATCGGTGCCCACCGCTTCAATACCATCCTGCGGCGCACGCAGGACTGCGTAGACATTGCTGTGAGCGGAAGCATCAGATGAGCGACGTACTGGCAACCATTCAGGTCGATCGCGCCTTCGGCGACGTGGTGGAGGGCGAGGCCGTCATCTCCGAAGAAGGCTTCAGCCCGCGCTATGACCTCGATCGCTGGACCGGCCTGATTTCCAAGCCGGGGCACAAGCTCGAAGGGACGCAGATCAAGGACAAGATCTGCTTTTTCCCCACGGCCAAGGGCGGCATCGCCGCCGGCTGGGCGTACTACGACATCAAGTGCAAGGGCATCGCCCCCAAGGCGCTGGTGTTCGGCGTCACCAATCCGGTCATGGTTCAGGGCGCGGTGTTCGCTGACATGACCATCACCGAAGGCTGGTCACAGCGTCCGCACGACGTGATCAAGACGGGCGATTGGGTCCGGGTGGATCCCAAGCGCCGCGTCGTTGAACTGCTCAAGCGCAAGTAAATCCGCCTAGCGGCGGATGCCGATTTTCTCCGCCATGTCGGTATAGCCCTCGACTTCCTTCGCGATGAACGCCCGCGTCTGGTCGGCGGGCAAAAAATCGATGTTCATGTTGATGCGCTCGGCGGCTTTCAGGAACTCGGGGTCCTTCGCCATTGTCGCGAGCGCGCCCTCCCACTTCTTGACGATCGGATCGGGCGTGCCGGCCGGAAACGCCAGCGCCGCCCACCACTGCACTCGAACGCCCTTCATCACGCCCTGCTCGGCGGCTGTTGGAACGTCGGGCAGCGCCTCGACGCGCGTGGGCGAAAGAACCGCGAGGAGCCGGATCTTGCCCGCCTTGAGCATGGCGTTGGCTTCCGCCACCGAGTGGATCGCCAGCATCACGTGGCCGCCCGCCAGCTTTGTCATGGAGTCCGATGCGCCGGGCGTGATGACCATCTTCGTTTTTTCGGGGTCTACTCCGATCTGCGTAAACCAGTCATACGCGGTGTAGCGCGAGGGGCCTGCCGGTCCTACGCTCGACCACACGAGCTCTCCCGGATTGGCCTTCACGAAGTCGGACAACTCCTTGAAGTTCTTCCACGGCGCGTCCGCTTTCACAGCGAAGACCATCGGATCGCGCACGATGCGCCCCGCGTACTTACGATCGTCGAGTGTCAACGGCGGGGTTTTCGACGCGCCGATCAGCATCGATGAGGTGGTGTGGATGTCCATCAGCAGCGTGTATCCATCGGGCCGCCCGTCCTTCAGAGCAGCCCGTGCTCCAGGCACACCGCCGCCGCCCGGCTTGTTGGCAATGATGATCGGCTGGCCCCACTTCTTGCTCATGTAGTCGGCCACCAGTCGGGAAACAAGGTCGGTGCCCCCGCCCGCCGAAAACGGCACCACGAGCTCAATTGGCTTTTCCGGATACTCCGCACGTGCGGGCGTGGCACCCGCGGTGAGCAACAATGCCACTGCTGTCAGCGCAGACGCGAGCGCCGTCTTTTTTAACCAGGTCATGTCAGTCTCCTTGTGGTCGTCGAATTCATCACAACTCCATCTCCTTGGCAGTCGTCTCGCGTACGCGCCGGCTCGTGTGGCGGACCAAAACGAGTGACGTGAAAAGTAAGACGACAGCGCTCGCAATAAGCGCCAGCGTGATCGGGCGCTCGATGAAGATCAACAGGCCGCCTCCGCTCATCGACAGAGATTGCAGCAGATTGTTCTCCAAAAGTGGCCCTAGGATAAACGCCAGCAGCAGTGGCGCCAGGGGCCATTGGTGCTTGCGCAGGACGTAACCTAGAACACCGAACACGAGGCTGGTCGCCACATCGAACATGCTGCTGCGCACCGAGTACGCGCCCACGAATGAGAAGAGCAGTATCACAGGGCCGAGAATGCCGAACGGCACGCGTGTCAGCCATACCCAGACGCCCACCAGAGGCAGGTTCAGGATCAGCAGCAGCAGATTGCCAATATAAAGACTGGCGATGACTGTCCACACGAAGTCGGGATTGTTCTGGAACAGCAGCGGACCCGGTTGCAGCCCGTACACCATCAGACCGCCGAGCAGCAGTGCGAGCGGCGCAGAGGCCGGGATGCCGAGGGCGAGCAGCGGAATGAAGCCCGCCGAGCTCGTCGCATTGTTGGCGCTCTCGGGGGCCGCTACGCCCTCGAGCGCGCCCTTGCCAAACCGTTCAGGGTGGGACGAAAGCTTCTTCTCGATGTCGTACGCGAGAAAGACGGTTACGCCCGGCGAGCACCCCGGCAGCAGTCCGAGAAGAAAGCCGACGCCCGACCCGCGCGCGATGGCGGGCAGGGTTTGGCGCAGGTCTGCCCAGCGCGGAAATATGTTCTTGATCTTGGTCGTGATGGCAACGCGCGCGTCTTCGAGCCCGAGAAAGACCTCCGAAATCGCGAACAACCCGACCACCATGGCAATCATGTCGATGCCGCTCATCATCTGGCCGAACCCGAAGGTCAAGCGCGGAGCCGCCGTGGTCGGCCCCAATCCGACCAGTGAAATGAGAAAGCCGAGCGCCGCCATCGCGAGCCCCTTGACGAGCGAGGCGCCCGACAGCGAGACGATGACGGTGAAGGCGAGAACCATCAGGCCGAAATACTCGGGCGGCCCGAACCGCAGCGCCTGGTCGGCGATCAGCGGCGCAAAAAACGTCAGCGCGACCACGCTCAGAGTGCCGGCTATGAACGACCCGATGGCGGCGATCCCGAGTGCCACCCCGCCGCGCCCCTGCTGCGCGAGCGGGTAGCCGTCCAGGCAGGTGGGCACGGAGGCAATTTCGCCGGGGATGTTCAGCAGGATGGCGGTCGTCGAACCGCCGTACATTGCGCCGTAATAAATGGCGGCAAGCATGATGATGGCGGGCACTGGCGACAGCACGGAGGTGAGCGGAAACAGGATCGCCATCGCCGCCGTCGGGCCCAGCCCGGGCAGTACGCCGACGAAGGTGCCAAGAAGGCAGCCGACCACCGCCATTAAGAGATTCATCGGCGTGATCGCCGCCGCGAATCCGCTTGCAAGATAATTGACGACGTCCATGCGCTCAGATGCCGAGCACCCCCGACGGCAGTGGTTGCAGCAGCCACACCCGGAACATCAGATACAGCGCTCCCGTCGTCAAGGCGGCGAGCAGCGCCGCCGTCGGCCAACTGTAACGGCCCATCGTGCGGAACAGGCCGAGCGCGACCAGGCCCGTGCTGGCGGTGTAGCCGAGCCAGGGCACGATCAGCCAGTACGCCACCAGAATGCCGGCCGCGCTGATCATCTGCGTGCGGATCGGCCCCTGCGGCAGGGAGGCGATGACCGGTGGCAGGCGGGCGAAGAGAAGGAAGACGCCGATCAGAACCAGCGCGACGCCAACGGCCATCAGCATCGTGTCATCTCCGACGACTGCCCCGGCCACGAGCGCTTCGCGCAGCGCGTGGAGCTGGCGTCCATCGAGGAGCGCGATGACTCCGAGCACTATCAGGATCGCCCCCACGCCGCGGCCGTGGCCGCGCGGCGCCAGCGTGGTTATCGCGTCGAGGCGACCGGCTGCTACGGGTGCCACGCGGTCCGGCTCACCAGATGCGTTACGGTCGATAAGGTGACGTTCGCGCTGGCGGTCATTCACGCCGCGATCATACGCAGATGCGCGACATGCTCGGCCACGGGATAAACGTGAAGCGCTTCAATAGCCTGCCGAAGCAGCAGCAGGAAATCCGGACACTATGCGGTCGCAACCGCTGCGTCGTCTGCAACGATCAATCGTGCAGGTGGCAGCACGGCCGAAAACGTGCTGCCACGGCCGATTTGGGATTGCACATCCAGATACCCATCGTGTCGCAGCAGCACATGCTTGACAATCGCCAGCCCGAGCCCGGTGCCGCCCGTTTCGCGCGAGCGGCTTTTGTCGACGCGGTAGAAGCGTTCGGTGACCCGGGCGATGTCTTCCGGTGCAATGCCGATGCCGGTATCGCTGACCTCGAACCGCGCGCCATTCGCATCTTCGCGCCACGCCAGCTTGATGGTGCCGCCGTCGGGCGTATAGCGGACCGCGTTCGAGACGATGTTGCCGAACGCGCTGCGCAGTTCTTCCCGGCTGCCGAGCACGAAGCCCGGCGTCAACTCGACGTCGATCTGGTGCCGCCCGAGCGATAGCGCACGCGCTTCATCGGCCACTTCCCGCACCAGTTGCCGGACATCCACGACTTCGTCGGCGAGCGGGCTCTCGCGCGATTCGAGGCGCGATAGTGTCAGCAAATCTTCCACCAGGCGATGCATGCGTTGCGCCTGCTCATGCATCAACTGCAGATGATGCTGCCGAGTGGCGCCGTTTTCCGATTGCGCATCGATCAACATTTCGAGGAACCCGTTGACCACCGTGAGCGGCGTGCGAAGCTCGTGCGATACGTTGGCGATGAAGTCGCGCCGCACGGCATCGACCCGCTCGCGCTGCGTGATATCGCGCGTGATCAGGATCGAGCGCGCCAGCTCGAACTCGACGATGCGCACTTCGAGTGCGAGTCCGGGCCGCGCGATCGGCTGGAAAATCAGCGGTGCATCGAAACGCGCAGAAGTCATGTAGTTGACGAATTCCGGATCGCGCACCAGGTTTGTCACGCGCAGCCCCTGGTCCGCGCGCAACGAGATGCCCAAATGCTGCTCGGCAATCGGATTGCACCAGTCGATCTGCAAGGTCGCGTCGATCAGCACGATGCCCTCCGGCAGCGCGCTGATCGTGCGGCGAAACCGTTCTTCGTTATCCAGCAGGCGGCGTTCGTTCTGCTCGGTCGCGCGGCGGCTACGATAAAGACGCGCGAACACGTCGGTCCAGACACCCCAACCGTTCGGTACATCTTCGAGTCTGGGCGCCTCGAGCCAGGCGGCGAGCAGGCTCGTGTACACAAGGTGGACGATGAGCAGCGCCGTCAGGCCGGCAACGGCGACCGCGAGTCCGACTGTAGGATTGAATACAAGGCCGGCGACGATCGAAACCACAGCCAACACCGCCAGGCGGGCAACTGCGGGCGCCAGCACGGCGAAACGATGATGATCCACCGTCAGCATGGAACGCAGTCTAGCGCCTGGCAGCGGCGGTCATATAGGCAGTACGGTGAGGTTCGCGCACATCGATCGGGCCAAGAATCGGCACTTGAAGATCGGCAAACTGCTGCGTGGCAGCCGCCCAGTTGTGCTCGAGCGCAAAGGCGCGGCAGCCTGGCCGATCGATGCGAAGGGCGCGCAATGACGCTCGCTGCAAATCTCCATCCAGCACGGCAGCGTTGCTTGCACCCAGGACATCGAGCGGCCCCTGCACCGGATAAGCGGCGACCGGCGTGCCGCAGGCCAGCGCTTCCAGCATCACCAGTCCGAACGTGTCGGTGCGGCTCGGAAAAACGAAGACGTCAGCGGCGCAGTACAACCGGGCAAGCTGCGTCCGATCGAGGATGCCGAGGAACATCGCCTCGGGAAATCGGCGCTTCAGCATTTCGAGCATTGGGCCGACGCCCGCCACGACTTTTGTGCCCGGCAGGTCAAGGCGCAGGAACGCTTCGATGTTCTTTTCCACCGAAACCCGCCCGACGTACAGGAACACCGGCCCCTTGGCCGATAGCGGCAGCGGTTCGACCGGGCGAAAGACGTCGGTGTCGACGCCGCGCGTCCAGCGCGTGACATTGCCGATGCCCGCATCGCGCAGCTCGCGCTCGACGGTTGGCGTGGGCGCCATCACATGAGTCGCGTTGCGATGAAAGCGCCGCAGGACGGCGTAGGTCCATCGCTCCGGCACCCGGTAAATCGCCCGTAGATACTGGGGAAAGCGCGTGTGATACGCCGTCGTGAAGGGCAGCTGATGGCGGCGGCAGAAGCGTGCCGCCGCCATGCCGAGCGGCCCCTCGGTCGCCACATGTATTGCAATCTCGCCCGGCTGCGCGAGTTCTTCGGCGAGACACCGTGCGAGCTTTCGAGACGGCAGCAGCGACAGGTCGATACCTGAATATCCGGGGCATGGAATCGTGACAAAGTCGCGCGGGCCGATCACAGACACCGCATGGCCGCTTCGTTCCAGCTCACGATTGGTCGCCTGTATCGTCCTGACGACGCCATTGACCTGCGGCTCCCACGCGTCGCTGACGGTGACGATTTTCATCGGCTGGGTGTGGCCTCGACGCCAATGGCTTCAGCGGGCTCAACCTCATTCCATCGCAACACCGGCGTGCCGGGCGCGAGCCGACTGTTCCAGCGGATGATCTTCAGTTCGCCTTCGTAAGTCTCGACCAGCGCGGAGAGGCTTTCCACCCAATCGCCGTCGTTGCAGTAGAGCATGCCGTCCAGCGTCCGGATCTCCGGCTGGTGTATGTGCCCGCACACCACGCCGTCGTAGCCGCGTCGGCGCGCTTCGCGCAGCAAC
>JBGSWY010000260.1:0-13241 GCA_041751715.1 Burkholderiaceae bacterium | reverse complement strand
GCCGGGCGAGTGGCGCTGGCTGGCGCTCGCCGTTGTGTTCGGCGGCGTGATGGGACCGGTGCTGCTGATGGTTGGCCTGGTCGGCATGCCGGCGTCGGGCGCCGCGCTGCTGCTCAACGCGGAGTCCGTGTTCACCGCGGTCATCGCGTGGGTGGTGTTCCGGGAGAACGTCGATCGGCGCGTGTTCCTCGGCATGCTGGCGATCGTCGCCGGTGCGGTGTTCCTGAGCTGGCCGGAGCGCGCCGATTTCGGCGCCATGCTGCCTGCCCTCGCAGTGCTCGGCGCTTGTCTGTGCTGGGGCATCGACAACAATCTCACGCGCAAAGTGTCGCTGGCCGACGCCGGCTGGATCGCCTCGGTCAAGGGACTTTGCGCAGGAGCGACCAATCTCGTGCTCGCTTTTGCGCTGGGCGCTGCATGGCCGGCCTGGACGGCGGTCGGCGGCGCGCTCGCGGTCGGGTTTCTCGCATACGGCGTCAGCCTGGTGCTGTTTGTGATCGGCCTGCGCCATCTGGGTACCGCGCGCACCGGCGCCTATTTCGGCGTTGCGCCGTTCTTCGGTGCACTGATCGCGATAACGGCTCTCGGCGAAACCGCAACGCCGCAGTTGATGATCGCCGGTGCGCTAATGGCGCTCGGCGTGTGGCTGCATCTGACCGAGCGGCACGAGCACGAACACGTTCATGAGTCGCTCGATCACGAACACGAACACACGCACGATGCGCATCATCAACACACGCACACCGAGCCGCCGCTGCCCGGCACCACACACAGTCACCGGCATCACCACCCGCCGATGACCCACAAGCATCCGCATTTTCCGGATGCGCATCACCGGCACGAGCACAGGGTCAAAAAGGAATAAATACTCCCGCCTGCGCGGTCACCGGCGCCTTCGGCGAAACGCCGACTGTCACCGGCGTGCCGAAGGTGAATGCGGTTTCTTCGAGGCGTTTATCCGGGTAGACGATGAAGCCCGCAAAAGCGCTGAAGCCTTTCCATTGCCGGTTCGTATACGTGAGCTTGGTGTCGATGCGGGAGAACCTCTGCGTCGACAGCGTGTTCGTGGTGTTAATCGGCTTCGGCCCTTCCCACACCTGCGACGCCGACCAGGTGATGAAGTGAACCGCACTCAGCGGCCAGGCGAGATCGAAGCCGTACTTGAAGAAGTACTCGGCGACGTCCGGAATGTGGGTACCGGTCGTGCGGCCAACCAATTCACCATCGATCTTGCTGTAGTTGGCAAACAGCCAGAGCGCACGGCTGCCTTGCTGATATGCGCGCAGCTTGACTTCGACATCGAAGCCGTCTCGGCGCGACGGACCGAGCGGTATCGGCAGCAGCGGGGGCGGCCGACCCTGGATCTCGTTGGAAAACGTCGTGCGATACACATCGGCGAGCGCTTGCCACGAGCCGTCGTTCGATGTGTACTGCACACCAAGCTCCCGGGTCGAGAGCTCCGGCGCTTCGAGATTCGGCTCGCGGCTCAACTGGCCGCCGATCGCACTCGGCTGAATGAATCCGCGCCCATAGTTGGCGAAAAAGTCGAGTCCGCGAAACGGTGAAACGACGATGCCGGCCTTCGGCTGCGTGATGCCCTGGCTGGGCGAGACGTTCAGGCCGCGCGTGCGGTCTTCGATCTCGAAGTCAAGATAGTCGTAGCGCAACCCCGCAGTCAATTTGACCCAGGTGATCGGCTTGTAATTGACTTGCGCGTACGCATGCGGGTTGATGATGCGAAAATCGGTGTCTTCGGTTTGCGTTCCGCGCACACGACGCACGGTGTTGAAGATCTGGCTCTCGGCGTCGTCCACGCGCACCCCGGCGCCGAGCAGCAGATCGGTGCCGGTGCCCTCGGCGGTGCCCCACCGGAAATACTTCTCTGCCGTGGCGCCGTACGTGATGCGGTCGTCGACCTGCAATGCCTGACCCGGCAGGCCCTCGTTGATCGGAACTGTCGACGCGCGATTCGAGTATCGATCCAGATCGGAATGCATTACGTAAACGGTCGTCTTCAGTGGCTGGTTGCCGTGCTCCAGGTAGTTAAAAGAAAGGATCTGAAGATCGGTCTTGCCGCCGTCGTTCGAATTAATGGCGGTGCGTGGATTGAGCGTTCCGTTCTCAACGAAGTCGCGACGGATAAACCCCGGCGCGCCGAACTCGTCCCGGAACACCTGAAGGCGTACCGATCCGGTACCGCCCGCCATCGGAAACAGCAACTTGTTGAAGGTGTTGATAACGCGCAGTTCGGCGTTGTCGCGATACCCTTCGGCGGTAGACCCGAGCAGCGAAACATACCCTCTGGCGCCGCCGAAGGCGATTGGATAGTCGGCAAAGCCGCGCGCGTATTCATGGTTGCCGGCCGACAGCGCCGCACCGGCCAGCGGGTTGTCCTGCGTGGTGAACTGCATCGAGCCGCCGAGCGCGTTGGCGCCGAAGCGCACGTCAAACGGTCCGCGCGTAACCACGATCCGTTCGAGCAACTCGGGGACCAGCGGGGTCAGGTCGCCATAGCCGTTGGTCAGCGCATGACTCGGCAGATTGACCGGAACGCCGTCGATCATGTACGCGATGCCGCCGCCGTTGCTGCGCTCCGAAAAGCCACGCATCGTGGCGCCGAAACCGATGCCGCCCTGATCGAAATTGTTGGACGCCACGCCCATGATCGGCTTCAGCAGCTCGGTGTAATCGCGCGTGTTGCGCTTTTTCTCTTCCGGCAGATCGATCACCGTGACCGACGCCGGATTGGCCGCCGGGTCGTCGGCCAGATCGGTCTTCGGCCGCGGTTTGGCGTAGCCGGTGATCTCGACGCCGGGCAAAACGGCCGGCTGCGATTGCGCGTGGGCCAATGGCGCCACGCAGATCGCTACGCTGAAAATGTGGGCAAGACAAAGCCGCGCGCAAACCGCGCCCAGTGACCGACTCATTGTTGTCTCCCCCAAAAACCCAACGATTCTTATTGCACTTCCTGCGTTAAGCCAGCGCCGCCGAGCCGGACATTTCCCTTGAAGCAAGCGCACGCGCCATCCGCTCCGGCATCCATGCAAACGCGATCAGGCTGATCGAAAGAAACACGTGCTGCGCGACCATATGAAAGGTTGCGATCGATCCATGCACAGGATCTTTGACGACGGCATCGGTCAGGGTGCCGACGCACATCACACCGGTTGCCAGCCACAGCACGGATAAAGCCGCGATTCCGCTGCGCATCGTCACGCCGCAGTCGCACGCCTTGGCCGGTTTGACCGCGAGGAGCATGCCGGCTACCGCCAGCAGCGAAGACAATGGAAACAGGAACGCATAGAAGCCGCTTATCGCGTGCAATTGCGTCGCGTACTTGTACGGGATGTAAGCCGCAAGGCTGGCGGCTGCAGCGAACAGCGCCGCGCGGAATAACCAGCCCAGAATTGGGGTCGAACGGGATGGCGTCATCGGCACTCCTGCGAGCAGAGAGCTGGCAGCCTACCCCCTCGCGCCGAAAGTTGCCAGCCCGGAGGGACCGGCCGGGTTCGAAGACTCCTGCGCGATCCACTCCAGCGCCATCGCCTCGGCACGCTCGAGCGCCGCGGCGACCGTCGCACTCAGACCGAGATGCATCGCCTTGTCGCCCACCGGCTCGCAGCCGATGACCGCCACGCGTCGCGGCAGATGGCCGATCTGTTCCAGCAATCCCAGCGCGCGCATCGGCGTAGCGTAGTGGGTATCGGCGAAGTAATCGCGCAATGCGTGCGGGTCGAGCGCCGACAAATCGGGCAGCGCCGGCTCGAGCAGCCGCACTGTCCCCGGCGCGCCGCCGCTCTCGTGCGCGTCGAGCAGCAGCACGGCGTCATAGCCCTGCATCAGCTCCTGCACCAGGCTCATGCCGCCGATGCCGGTCTCGATCACCTTGACGCCATCGGGCAGAGATCGTTTGGCCAGGCGCCACGCCAGTTCGACGCCGAAGCCGTCGTCACCGTGCAGCACGTTGCCTACGCCGGCGACCAGGATTTTCATCATCATGCCGAGCTGGTGGAGTTGGTTGACGCGTCAGGAATTGAGCGAGTCCGGTTTCTTCAGCGATTTCTTCTGCTCGGACTCCAGTCTGCGTTCAACCTTCTTCACGTCCTCAACGGCCCGCAAGCTTTCAGGGCGAATACCGCGCGCAAGCAGCGTCTTGCGTACCGCTTCACTGTTGGTGACATGTTCTTGCGAGATGGCAGCCTCGGAACCGAACTTCCGCTCGCGCGAGTTGAAAATCGTGATCTCGGTCGCGAAGTCTTTCGCCTTCAGGATGATGGTGGGCGCAAAGTCGGCGAGGGGCCGGCCGTCGGGTACCTTCCACTGCGCCTTCATCGCCTGAGTGGACCTTCCGAACAGGGCGTGATCTCCATTGCTGCGGATCAACCCAAAGTCCTGGTTGCCACCGGTCTGCTCGAAGATCAGGGACGACAATTCCTTCTCGGTAGTGGTGAGCTTCCGGCGCGCGAATACACGCTCGGCTTCAAGCAATCGTTGCTCAATCAATTCTGCGCGGCGCGTTTGAAGTGCAAAGTAAGTCTGCGCGAACGCGATCTCGTGCTTCTTGGGGTCGCCGTTCTGGGCGATCAGGTAACAGGCGTAGCGCGTGAGCATGATGTCGTCGATCTCGCGCTGACTACCAGAGCCCAAGTCGACCATTTTGTTGACATCAACAAAATGGTTGATCACGGAGTGCCCGGAGACCTCGCACGCCGTCTTGGCTCTGGAAACAACCGTCGTGAAATTTCGCCACTCCGCATAGCCCAGCAAATGCTGCAGATCGCGAGCGAGCCAATATTCGATCCCGGTGTCAGTCTGTTGCGCATGTCCTTCGAACGTCGAAGTGAGTGTGCGCACAACGTCGGTCTTCATTGCGCCTCCGTTCTCGTCTCGGCCGCGGACCAGCCGATCAAGTACCCATGCCGCTGATGCCGCTGATGCCACTAAAAAAGTAGCACTAAAAGCTCGGCAAGTTCGCAGTGAAGTCCATGTCGATACCTACAAGCACACGGCCGTCTTGCTCCAGTTTCACCGGATAGCAGGCGAGCGCCGCGCCGCCGCCGATGCGCGCGCCGTTGCGCACGTCGTAGTGGCAGCCGGCATGCACCGGGCAACTCAGGGTGAAGCCGCTCAGGCGCGCCCCGCGCATTGAGGCGCCGTCGACCGGGCACAGTGCGTCGAGCGCGAACCATTGTTCATCGCACCGCACGAGTGTCAGCGATTTGCCATCGACGACGATGTTGCGCATCGCGCCGGACGGCAGCTCGTCGTGCCGCGCCGGAACCCAATGCGGGTAGCGCGTCGGCGGCGGAGGCGGTGTGGCGCGCACCGCGCGGATCGGGATGGTCGGAAACGCCGGCTTTGACGGCGTGTCCGGCGCCGCTGCCGGCAGCAGGTCGTACAGCTCCATCATCGTGTGGATCGCGGGGTCGGTGATGACCTTTTCGAGCACGCCCTCCTTGAACAATCGCACCAGCCGCCGCAACGCCTCGCGATGGATCGTGTCGACCCCATCGAGCAGCTTGAACACGCGCTCCTTGACCAGGCCGTCGGGCAGCGCCTCCATCTGCTGCACGAGTTCGTTCACTTCGGCGAGCAGCGCGTCCCACTCGGCGTTGGTCATGAAGCCGACCAGCGACTGCGGGTCGCCCTTCGGCTCAGCCATCAATGCAGCGGACACTCGTCGCCGCACTTCGAGTGATCATCTCCATCGCAGCAGCCGGCGGCGCATTCGCCGTGGCCCTGCTTTTGAAAGTCGGAGAAACCGTCGGCGAACAGCCGTCCGGCCTCGCGCTTGCCTTGATCGGTGAAGCCCCACCCTGCGCCCTCGCGCTGCAATGCACCTTGCTCGGCGAGCTCGCGCAACGCGATGTCGATCGCCGCTGCATCGCAATTCAGGAAGGGCTGCAGCACGGTGGCGTCATAACGATTGCCGAAGCCTTCGCCCTGGAACCAGTAGCAAATCTGCAGCACCTCTTCGCGGTTCTGAAGGCGCGTGACGGCATCGCCCGCAATCATTGTCTGAGGCCCAGATCGTCGAAGAAGCGATGGTGCGACACGGGTGCCACCGGCGTCAGTTCACTCACCGTCAGAGACTGCACATTCGGCGCGGAATCGTCAAGCGCGAGCGAGCGCACAGCGTCGAGAAGGGCCACCACGATGCGGTCATTGTCGGGCGTCAGCGGACGCTCGCCGATCACCTGTCCGCGGCCGCGATCAAGCTCGATTTCGCCCAACACCAGATCACTCAACCCGGACTCGGGCCATTGCAGCTCGACCGTGTACGTCGCGCTCGGCCAGATCCCGAAATGGGTGCCGATCACGAGCAGGTTATCGAGGCTGATGGTTCCTGTGACCGCTTCGAACATTCGGTGCTGCACGGCTTCCAGCGGCAGCGTGCCGCCGACCCAGCGGCGGCACGTCACGGTGCCCTTAGGCAAGCCGCGGTCGAGTGCGCCGACCAGCACGATGCGCTCGGGCTTGACGGGCTGCGCCTGAAAGTCCTGCACGATCGCCACCGGTCCCCAGTTCATCTCGCGGATCTCGACGCCCTCGGGCCACGGCTGCGCGCGCAGCCGCTCCATTAGCTCGGGGCCGAGCGGGTAGCCGCGAATGAATCCGAAGTAGCCGACGATGCCGATGACTGTGCGCATTGCCGCACCTGCATGCTGACTAGATGCCGCAGGCGCAGGTCGTGACCTCGCGCGTGATCACGCGATCGCTGCCCTCGACCATCATGTGCGTCGTGCACGGCATGCACGGATCGAAGCTGCGAATCGCACGCAGGATGTCGATGCCCTTGAAGCTCGCGGCGTCCACTGCATTCGATTCCACGAGCACCGTATTCATCACCGACTGCTCGTACGCGCCCGACTCGCCCCACGGCGTCTTCGGGCAGGCGTTGATCGTCGACGGCGTGACGATCTGATAGTTGGACAACAGTCCGTCGTCGATCACGGCCCAGTGGCCGAGGAAGCCGCGCCCCGCGCCCCAGAAACCGACGCCGATCTGCCGGCCCTTGGTCGGCACCTTGAACTCGGTGTGCACGCGCGTTTCACCGCGCTTGCGCAGATCCATCGCGCGCATCCAGTTTTCCACCGTCACCATCAGGTTGAAGGCGACCGCATAGGCGCGCGCCCGGTTGCGCTCGAACGCATTCCACACCTTCGGCACCTTCCATTCGAGCGTCATCGCCGGCAGCTTGACGCCCTTCGGCACATGAAGCTTAAGGCTGTGGCCGGTCGATTCGAAGTATTCGCTGGGCGGAAGTTTTTTCGCCAGTGCCGAAATGTAGACGCGCGCATACGCGCCCGCCTCGAACGTATGGCGGTCCCAGGTGGGCGTAGTGGCCCAGCTGTAACGCTCCTTCCAGTTCTGTTGGCCCGGGCGCGGAATCGTGTTCTTGTTCCACGGATGATGCGGCGAAATCGGCGCGCCCATCGGGTCGGTCTTGAACGGCTGGCCTTCCCACTGCTCGTAATACGAATGCTCGACGAACTCTTCGAGCCCGACGTTCAAATCGCGCAAGCGCGTCGTTACCAGCTTGCCGTTGACGATCGCGCCCGGCGTCGACCAGCGCTTCTCGCCCCATTCGTTGCAGTTGGCGTACGTCGCGTCGTAGTGCTCTTCATGATCCCATTGCCCGAAGTCGAGCATCGTCGCCGGCAGCTCACCGCAGTGCTGGTAATCCGGATTGCACTCGTACATGAAGTCGTAGACGTCATCCCAGATCGCCACGACCCTTTTCGCGTAGTCGAAAAACGGAGTCAGCTTGACGTAGAACTCGCTGAAGGTAGTCGTCGTCAGCGTCGTCGTTACGCCGCCGGGGATAATCGTCTCCGGGTGCGGATACTTGCCGCCGAGCAGCACGTAGGCTTCGCGCGAAACACGCGTCATCTCGAGCGCTTCCAGATACAGGCGGCCCGACAGCGGGTTCAGATCGGTCATGATCGCGCCGATCGTCTGATACCCGTGGATAGCGCCGTACTTGGTCGGCGCGGTCGTCGCCGCCTGCCAGACCTCCGGGTTGGTGTCGCGTATCAGCGCCTCCGAAAAATCGGGGCCGGCCAGCACGAACAGATGCAGCGGGTTGTCATACAGGTATTCGCAGGAGAGCAGCAGGTTGCGCACCACGATGCCCATCGGCGGCGGGCGAATATCCATCGCCATCTCGAGCGCGAGCGCCGAGCAGGTCGAGTGCACGCCGCCGCACACGCCGCATGCGCGCGAGCTGATGAACGCCGCATCGCGCGGATCACGCCCGCGCAGGATGACTTCGTAACCGCGGAACAACGTCGCCATCGAGCGGGTCTCGATCACCTTGCGGTTCTGCAGATCGACGGTGCTGTGGAATGCGAGCGCGCCGGCCACGCGCGTGACCGGATCGAAATCGACATCGCGCGTCTGCCCGTTCTTGCGCGCGATTTCCTTCAGCTTCAGATCGCGCTCTTCGAGCGATACCGACTCGTACTTGTACGGGTCGGCCACGCCAGCGATAAGCCGCGCATTGCCCTGTGCGTCGAATTCGATCGGCAGATTCTTGAAGCACATGGCGCGCGTTCCTCGTTTACTACTACTTACCTTGCGCGACGCGGACTATCGCTGCGAGGTCACCGTTGACACCGAGCAGGCCTTTCAGCAGCGTGCTCAATCCGCCGTTGATCTTACCGAGCTTGTCACCGAGCGGCTGCGTGTGATCGCGGACCGCCACCAGCCCGTCGGCCAGTTTCGCAAGGCTCCGCTTCGCGCCCGCGAGCGCGATGATGATGCCGATCAGATACACCACCAGCACCAGCACCACCGCCAAGACGACGATCAACGTCACCGCCAGCAGAATCGACGTCATGGTGCGCCTCCGGCGCGGGCCGACAGCACGGACGCGATCGTGCCCGAATGCGATTTGATGTTGCCTGCGACTCTGACCATCGAGCCGGCGACGACGATCGTGTCGTCGAGTGCGGCAATCGACGCAGTGTTGCCCGAGATGCCGACGCCGGCAGCGAGCATTTCATCGAGGTAGCGGCGGATCGACTGCGCAGCGCGCAACGTCCGGTGCAGCAGAATCACCGCGAGCGGCACGATGATCAGCACAACGATCAGCAGCGTGATCAGCCAGATGACGTGAACGGCATCCATTTCAAACTCCCTGCTTCGATACGGCATCGATCGTGCCGACCAGGTGTTTGTCGACCGACATCAGTCCGCCGGCGATCTGCGTCAGACCGGCGTTGACCTTCGTTACCTGCGGCGCAAGGTGGCTCGTCTCCTTCTCGATCGCGCGCAACCCGAGCCGCAGCTTGGCCAGATAACTGGTCGGCGTGCCGCCGATCGAATTCAGCGTCGCGCTGATTTTTATCAGCGCGAATGCGAGCACCGCGAAGAACACCAGCACCAGCAACGACGTGAGGACGGTCAGCAGCACCATTCGGCCTCCTAGTGTTTCAACATACACTGCGGGCAGCCTGGGCAGCCGTTGGCGTGCGTCTCGATCGCCGCGGCGCCGGCGTCGATCCGCACCGCGGTCGCCAGAATCTGGCCGGCGACTTCATTGGTTCGATACAACGCCGGAATATGAACCGTGTTGTTGGCAACCCGCTGACCCGCGTCCCAGACCCTCGACACACGTTGATCGATGATCCTCGCATTGCGCTGAATCAAATACAGCAGTAGCGCGACCACGCCGCTGACCACCACCCCAAGAGCCAGCGAAACCCACCACACAAACTGCACAGCTTGCTCGGGCGATGTCGGCAAATCCATCGGTGTTCCTTTCGTTTCAGGCGGCGCGCCGCCGCTCGCCGGCAGTGAGCGCGCCGACAATCGCGGTCGCATTGCCTTCGATCGCTTGCGCGCCCGCCAGCAGGTCTTTGGCAACATGGTTGGTGGCGTTCAGCTGCCAGATCGGCTTGGTGTTCTGCTCGATATCTTCGACCACCTCGAGCGCGACGGCTGCCAGCGCCGCGATCCGCCGCGCAAGCAGCACGATCGTGATCAGCAGCGCGGCGGCGACCACGACGATCACGCCGGCGACAGCGAGCCAGAAAAACCACCAGTTAAAAATCGCTTGAGCGCTCATGTTGTAACCCCTGGCCGATTGGCCGCTCGGCCGCTTCGATAAATCGGTGCGATTCCGCCTGCAAGGCCTGCTGCCGTGCCGACGCCGGGGCAAACTCGGTGCCCATATGCTGCACCTTCTTGTAAAAGTAATGCGCCGCCCGCATCGCCGGTCCCGGACGCGCGACATGGCCCCATCCGCTCGGAATGCTCCCGTTGCTCGACCACACCGGCGTCATGTTGCCTTTGCGCTGCGTAATCTTGCGCAGCGGCCGAACGAAACTCCCGAGAGCACGGCTCAATCCGCCCGACAGCGTCGAGCCCGGCGGCGCCTTGTAAAACGGCGCGAACGCGTCGGGAAAGCCCGGCATCGTGCAGCCGATGCAGATGCCGCCGGTATTCATGCAGCCGCCCATATGATTGTGCGCGCCGCGCGAAACGATGTTGCACTGGACCACCGGCCCCCAGCAGCCGAGATCGACCAGGCATTCCTTGTCGCCGTACTTCTCCGCGAACAAGCCTTCCTCGTAGTAGCCGCCGCGCACGCAGCGTTCGTGCACGGTGTTGCGAAACATCCATGCGGGCCGGCCCAGCTCGTCGAACTCGGGCAGCGGACCAACACCGGCCAGAAACATCAGCACCGCCGCAACTGTTTCGGTGAAGTTGTCGCCGATCGGCGAGCAGCCCGGAACGTTGATCACCGGCAATCCGAGCGCGCTCAAATAGTTCTTGCCGAGAAAATCCATCACGCCCATCGAGCCGGTGACATTGCCGGCCGCGGCCGGGATGCCGCCCCAGGTGGCGCAGGTGCCGATCGCGATGACCGCGGCAGCGCCGGGGGCCAAATCCTTCAGCCACTTTGCAGTCGGAATCGGTTTCGGGTGCCCGTCTTTGTCCTTGTCGGCGCCCATCGCCGACCAGTAGCCGCCGAAGTGCTCCGCAATGCGCTCGTCCGCGACCGATCCTTCGTAGATAACTACGTACGGCGCGCCGAGCGTGCCTTCCTTGGCTTGCCGGTACGGCGCAATGAACCGCTCACCGGCTTCGACGTCGAGCACCGGGTGATGCAGCACCACCGGCGGCAGGCCAGGGATCGCGCCGCTCACCAGTTGCTCGACGCTCGGACTCTGCGCGCCGACGGCGGCGATCGAACAACCGTCGCAGCTCATCCCGGCGAGCCAGAATGCGTGCACCTCTTTGATGGGCCCCGGCTCCAGGCCAAAGGCCGGCGAGTGCGTGTTCGTCAGGTGCGTGACTGTAGTCGAAGCGGAGTCGTCCATGCGCGGCCCTTGTGCTGCTTGAGCGGCAAGTATCGACCTTGACGCAACGGCAAGGTCAAGCGTGTTCTCGCGTAAGTTCTGTGCTGCTCAGGGGCCTGCCGGTGCGTCAATCGGCTTCCGACTCTCGACTTTAGTTCGCACATGCGGAATGCCGGGGTTGCCGACGCTTCCGGCTACGCGAAGCACTTCGTTGTATGGGGACAGGTATTCAATCACTGTCTTGAAATGCTTTCTGAGCTTTTCCACGTCATCGTTGAGCGAACCGCTAGCAGAATCGGTCTGCACTTTCATAAGCGGCAGCTCTCCATCCTTTGGAATCGGCAGTACGCCGCGAAGCTCCAGAAGTGGCCACGCCTTGGCCCAGCGGTCCTTGAACGCCGTGTGCATAGCTTCCTGCACGGCATTCGTGTCACGGAGATCAACTGCCGTGCCGTTAAATAAATATTCGATCTTCGTGACGTAGGCTGGACCCAGCCCCAAGTTCTTTGCGATCACGCTCGTGGTGTGGTGGCCATCCGGTTCCGTTGCTGAATCGAGCCAGATAACTAGGCGCGGACGCACCGAAAGTCGATTGTGCTCGCGCGCAACCCGGATCTGCCAGAAAGTGAAAGCGACAGCGATCACCGCTACAAGAGCGGTCGCGTGAGCGTCAGCCCACGTTAACGCGCAACCGACGGTGCCACAAAGAGCGCTACATGATTCCATCATCCTGACCTTTACGCGGCTCGCACCGCATCTGATATGAGTGGCTTAAGGCTCAGTCAGCTCAAGGCAAGCGCACGGCTGCAACAGCGCGTCGCACACGCATTGCGGCGGCCGATTGCGCGGAGTGGCGAGCAGCGCCGCGTGCCGCGCAGACAGATCGTCGTAGCGCCCTTGCAGCACACCGAGATTCAACTCCATGCCGCGCAGCCGCTCGTTCATCAGCGCCAGCAGGCGCTGGCGCCGCGTCGTGACGCCGTCTTCGAGCAGCAGCCGCTGCAGTTCCGGGATCGTCAGTTCCAGATGGCGCAGCCCGATGACGAAGCGCGCGGTCGCAATCGCCTCATCGTCGTAAAGGCGATAGGCCGACGCACTGCGGGTCACCGCCTGCAGCAGCCCGATCTGCTCGTAGAAGCGCAGCGTCTTGGTCGTTGTGCCCAGCAACTTCGCAAGCTCGCCGATGCGCAGGCCGCGCCGAGAAACGATGTTCATTGGCGGGATTATCGATTCTTCGCTCACTTTCCTTTTCTCAGCAGTTCGGAGCGCCCGATCACCGCTCTTGGACGATCCAGTTTGGGCGGATTAGAAAAGCCGGTCAGGGCGCCGCCCGACTTCCACTCGCCGATCGCATACATCCGCTGATCGCGCAGGCCTGAAACGCCTTCATGCCAAGCGAGAAGCATGCGCTTCCCGATATCGACGAAGCCGGGATGCGAACTCATTGCCGCGCGCACCTGCACCGCAGTCTTGGACGCAGCATCGCTGATCTCCTCGATGATTTCCGATTGCTCCTTCACCGAAATGCCGAAATTGGCCACGATAAATCGCTGCAGAGTCTTGCCTGGCTTCCAGGTCTTCTTGCCCATGAAGGCGATGCCCGGCGGGTTGTGTTGGTAGCCTGCGTACACGGTGGTCGTCAGCATGTCGTAGACCGGCGCGAGGTCAACGTCGGCTCTTGAGGTGTACAGCAGCGCAAGGTTCTTGGCGTGGCAATCGGCGTTGCGCAGCGCGTAGGTCAACAGCAAGGTAGTGACGAGCTGACGATGGGTCTCGAGGCGCCGTGGTCCCGGAACGTGATCTCGCACGGCCTTCGTGATGCGCTCCCAGGTCGTGTCGTACTTTGAAGCGGGACGCAGGCCCAACAGGGCGCAGAAGTCCTCCATGCCCCAACGCGGCTGGCCCTGCTCATCCACATCGAAGCGATCGACG
>JBGSWY010000259.1:0-4460 GCA_041751715.1 Burkholderiaceae bacterium | reverse complement strand
ACTGACGTTGGCGGCGCCAGCGGCTTGCAGGGCGTCGATCACGGCGCGGCGGATCGGCTCGATCTGGCTCGCAGCTGGATAACCGAGCTCGACATCGACGCTGACATCGTTGCCGTCGACGCGCACATTGCGCGCCGAGCGGGAGGTGACCAGATCCTTGCCGGTATTGGGGTCGACAACGCCTTGCAGCGCCTGTTGTGCACGTTCGGTAGTAAGGCTCATGGGGGGATTCTTGCACGAATGGAAGGTGACAATGTGCGCCGTACAATCGCGCGCTCAATGAAGCGACGCCTGTTCGTCACCACCGCACTCCCGTACGCCAACGCAGCGTTCCATATCGGCCACCTGATGGAATACATCCAGGCCGACATCTGGGTGCACTTTCAGCGCATGCGCGGCAACGAAGTGCACTTCGTGTGCGCCGACGATGCGCATGGCGCAGCGAACATGATTGCCGCCGAAAAGGCGGGCAAGTCGCCGCAGGATTTCGTGGCCGGGATCGCTGCCGGACGCAGGCAATATCTCGACGGCTTTCACATCGGCTTCGATCACTGGCATTCGACCGATTCGCCCGAGAACGTTGAGCTGTCGCAGGACATCTACCGCAAGCTGCGCGCCAAGGAGCTGATCTACAGCAAGCCGGTCGAGCAGTTCTTCGATCCGGTCAAGGGCATGTTTCTGGCGGACCGCTACATCAAGGGCGAGTGTCCGAAGTGCGGTGCGAAGGATCAGTACGGCGACGCATGTGAAGTGTGCGGTTCGGTATACGCGCCGACAGATTTGAAGAATCCGTACTCGACGTTATCGGGCGCCACACCTGAGCTGCGCACATCCGAGCACTACTTCTTCCGCCTGTCCGACCCGCGCTGCATCGAATTCCTGCGCGAATGGACGCGCGGCGATCGATTGCAGCCCGAGGTGCTTAACAAAGCGAAGGAATGGCTCGAAGGCAAGGACGGCGAATCGGCGCTGGGCGACTGGGACATCTCGCGCGACGCACCGTACTTCGGGATTCCGATTCCCGATGCGCCGGGCAAGTACTTCTACGTCTGGCTCGATGCGCCGATCGGTTATCTGGCGAGCTTCAAGGCGTACTGCGCAAAAGCCGGCATCGACTTCGAAGCGTTCCTGCAGGATCCGGCGACCGAGCAGATTCATTTTATCGGCAAGGACATCATCTACTTTCACACGCTGTTCTGGCCCGCAATGCTGAAGTTTGCCGGCGCGCCCTACAAGGTTCCGGACCGCGTGTATGTGCACGGCTTCCTGACGGTGAACGCCGAGAAGATGAGCAAGAGCCGCGGCACCGGCATCGATCCGCTGCGCTATCTGAAGCTCGGCCTGAGCGCCGAATGGCTGCGCTACTACATTGCCGCCAAGTTGAATTCGCGGGTGGAGGACATCGAGTTCAGTCCGGATGACTTCATGTCCCGGGTCAATAGCGATCTGATCGGCAAGTACGTCAACATCGCCAGCCGTGCTGCGAACTTCATCAGCAAGCACTTCGACGGTCAACTGGCCTACAACAACGAGGCTGCGTTGATCGAAAGCGCGCGCGAAACCTCGAAGTCGGTGGCAGATGCGCTGGATGCGCGCGAGTTCGGCAAAGCGCTGCGCGACGTAATGGCGGTCGCGGACCGCATCAACCAGGCGTTCGACGCTGCCGAGCCGTGGAAACTGGCAAAGGACTCCGCGCGCCACGCCGAGCTGCAGCACGTTTGCTCAACTGCGCTGCATGGTTTCAAGCTGCTGTCGGTCTGCCTCGCTCCGGTGCTGCCCTTCACCGCAAGCCGCATCGCGCGCGAGTTCTTCGGCCTGGATCGCGATTTCGTGTGGGAAGACGCGCAAGCTTTGCCGAAGCGGATCGCGCCCTACAAGCATCTGATGACGCGCGTCGATCCCAAGCAACTGGATGCACTGTTCGAAGTCCCGGCGGCACCTTCTGCCAGCACGCCGGCCGGAGTGCTGGCAGTCGCGGAGACCATTTCGATTGACGACTTCAGCAAGATCGATCTGCGCATCGCCAGCATCGTCCATGCCGAACACATCGACGGCAGCGACAAGCTCTTGAAGCTCACGCTGGATGCCGGTGAGGGTCGCCATCGCACTGTGTTCTCCGGCATCAAGGCCGCATACAAGCCGGAGGATCTGGTTGGCAAGCTCACCGTGCTGGTCGCCAACCTCGCGCCGCGCAAGATGAAGTTCGGCGTAAGCGAAGGCATGGTGCTCGCTGCCAGCCACGCCGACGAGAAAAAAAATCCGGGAATCTATCTGCTCGATCCGCATCCAGGCGCGCAACCCGGTATGCGGGTGAAGTAGCCGCCGGACGCGGCACGTCGATGGCGGTCGATGGCGGCAGTACAGGCCCGTTGGCGGCAAGCGCTTAAAATCCGCGTTGCACTTACCCCGAGATACGCGCCATGCCCAGCGGTTACGAATCCGACATCACGCGCTTCCTGCGTGAACTGAAACAGAAGAATCCCGACATCGAACGCGGGCAATACCGGGGTCGGGCAATTTTCTGGGACAAGGACATCGATTCCGATACGTACCGGCGCTACGAGGAATCCGACGTTCCGCAGGCGGCCTATGTGTACGGGCCGAATGTGTATCAACCGAAGGCGAAGTAGGTGACCTCGAGTGTGGCCGCTTGGTTTGACGACGCAGCGCTGGAGCAGCCGGCCGCGGACAGCACGCGCGGTTTAGTAGATGACCGCGCGGTCGATACGGTCGCGCTGGCCCGGCTGTACGGCGAGCCGTTGTTCAAGCTGCCGGACGACCTGTACATCCCGCCCGACGCGCTTGAGATTTTTCTGGAAGCGTTCGAAGGCCCGCTCGATCTGCTGCTGTATCTGATCCGCAAGCAGCACTTCAACGTGCTCGACATTCCGATGGCGCCGCTGACACTGCAATATCTCAGCTACATCGATCAGATCCGCGAAAGCAATCTCGAGCTGGCGGCAGAGTATCTGCTGATGGCCGCGCTGCTGATCGAGATCAAGTCGCGCATGCTGCTGCCGGTGCGCAAGGCAGCCAGCGGCGATGAAGTCGAAGATCCGCGCGCCGAGCTCGTGCGCCGACTGCTGGAATATGAACGCATCAAGCTTGCGGCGCAGCAGCTCGACGAGCTGCCGCGCGCAGGTCGCGACTTCTGGCGTGCAACCGTCGTCATCGAGCAGTCGCTCGAAAAGCGCTTTCCGGAAGTCAGCGTGGTTGACTTGCGCGACGCATGGGCCGAAGTGTTGAAGCGCGCGCAGCTGACCGCTCACCATCACATCAACCGCGAAGAGCTATCGGTGCGCGAACACATGAGCCTGATCCTGAAGAAGCTGCAGGGCACCCGGTTCATCGAGTTCGGCGATCTGTTCGACGCCGCACGCGGCGTAGCGGTAGCGATCGTGCACTTTCTGGCTTTGCTGGAGCTGGCGCGCGAATCGCTGATCGATATCACGCAGGCGGCGCCGTTTGCGCCGCTGTACATTCGATTGGCCTACGCGCCAAATTCACACTGATATGACTACCCTCCGCTCACTTTCCGTTCTTGCCCTGCTCTGCGCAGCCACCGTTACACACGCGCAGATGCAATCGACGCCCCCTGCTCCATCGGGCGGATCAGTCACCCTGCCGAGCACCGACTCTGCGCCCATGTTCAAGGAACTGGCAGCACAAGCGGCAGCCGAGAAGTGGCTGAGCTTGATCGATAGCGGCGAGTACGCAAAGTCGTGGGAACAATGCGCGCAGCTGTTTCGCGATCGGGTGACGCGCGAGCAATGGACCAGTACGTTGCCGACGACACGCGCACCGTTCGGCGCGGTGAAGTTACGCAAGGTCGACGCTGCCGCGTACAAGACTTCTCTGCCTGGCGCCCCCGACGGTCAGTACGTCACCGTGCGTTTCCGCACCAGCTTCGAGAAAAAAGAAAGCGCCGAGGAGTTGATCACGCTGGTATGGGAAGACGACGCATGGCGGCCGACCGGCTACTTCATTAAGTAGGTAGATCGCGTGCGCTCAGCTTGCCGCCTGGCGCTGCGCATTCACTTCGGGCGTGGTTACCTCGGCCCCGGCAAGATCGAGCTGCTGGAGCGTGTCGGTCGCGAAGGTTCATTGGCCGCTGCTGCGCGCGCCATGCAGATGTCCTACAAGCGCGCCTGGGAACTGCTCGCGGCGACCAACGAGATGTTTACCGAACCGGTTACCGTATCGCTGCCCGGACGCAACGTGGAGGGCAGCACACAGCTGACACCTTTCGGCGAGCGTGTGATCGCGCTTTATCGCGCAGTAGAACGGGGTGCTGCTCAGGCAACGGCAACAAGTGTGCAGGAACTTAACGCGGCAAGCCGTCCGGCGCCGACGCGAGCCGCTCGTCGTTCGCCGATACGGAAGCGCGCTCCTGCGTAAGGCCTGCCGAGGCAGGCCTGGCGGCGCGTCCGCTGGCGATCGCCAGCGCGCCGGCATCGAGC
>JBGSWY010000258.1:0-3463 GCA_041751715.1 Burkholderiaceae bacterium | reverse complement strand
GCGTAGGCGCCAGAAGTCCGCGGTTGATAGCCGCGCCTGCGTGTCCTTGAGGCCGTTATGCCCGGCGGTACCTCCGCCCAGCTTGAGCTTGATCACGCCCGGCTGCAGATCGAGCTCATCGTGCGCGACCATGATCTGCGTTGGCAAAATTTTGTAGTACAGCGCGAGCGCGACCACCGCCTGGCCCGAACGGTTCATGTAGGTGGAAGGCTTCAGCAGCCACAACTCGCTGCCGGCAACACGCGCGCGCGCCACTGCACCGTGAAACTTTCGTTCGCTTGAAAAGCGTGCGCCGGTACGGCGTGCGATTGCATCGGCGTACCAGAATCCAGCGTTGTGTCGCGTTGACTCGTACTCGGCCCCTGTATTGCCGAGGCCGACGATCAAGCGGATGCGGTTGTCGTGATCCATATAAAAAGCCCGCTACCGAGTTCGGCAGCGGGCCAGATTGTGCCGCAGCGTCCTGCTTTCTTATTTCTTCTTTTCTTTCTTGTCTTTCTTATCGTCCTTGACGCCGCCTTTGCCCTTGTCACCCGCCGGGGCTGCCGCATCTGCCGCCGGAGCTTTTTGCGAAGTAGCCGGTACCTCTGTTGCTGCTACCGGAGTTGCCGTTGTCTCTTCTGCCACAACTTCTTCGCCGCGTACGGTCACCGCAACGACCACCGGATTTTCCTTGCCCTTGAGCACCGGCGCCACGCCCTCCGGCATCTTGAGGTCGCGCACACGCACCGTGTCGTTGACGCTCAACTCCGAAAGGTCGACTGCAATGAACTCGGGCAAGTCCTTGGGCAGGCACGCGATCGCCACCTCGGACATCACGTGGCTGATCAGCACACCCTCGGTCTTTGATGCGGGCGAGCCTTCCTGTCCCGAGAAGTGCAGCGGGACGCGCATATGAAGCTTCTGGTCCTCCGCGACCCGCTGGAAGTCAACGTGCAGCACCTGCAACTTGTAGGGGTGCATCTGAACCGCGCGCAACAACACGCGTTCGCTTGCGCCATCGAGCTCCATATCGAGAATCGATGCGTGAAACCGCTCCTTGCGCAGTGCATGGAACAACGGGTTGTGCTCGACTTCGATCGCCTGCGCGTCCGTCTTGCCGCCGTACAGCACGCCGGGCACTTTTCCGGCATGACGCAGACGGCGGCTCGCACCCGTTCCCTGCGTATCTCGCTTATTTGCGACTACTTTCATTTAAGACTCCCAGTTATGCAGTGGACCGCGACCGGTCACGGCTGCCTCATTTGCTCATTCATTCGATGAATAAAGAACTCACCGAGTCTTCGCGCGCAATGCGCGAAATCGTTTCACCCAGCAATGCCGCGCACGACAACTGCCGGATTTTCTTGCATGCAAGCGCCGCTTCGGTCAGCGGGATCGTATCGGTCACGACCAGCTCGTCGAGCACCGAGTTGGCAATGCGCTCGACCGCTTTGCCCGACAGCACCGGATGCGTCGCATACGCCATCACATGCAGCGCGCCGGCATTGCGCAACGCCTGCGCCGCCTGGCACAGCGTATTCGCGGTGTCGACCATGTCGTCCATGATCACGCAATTGCGGCCTTCCACCTCGCCGATGATGTTCATCACCTCGGCCACGTTGGCGCGCGGGCGCCGCTTGTCGATGATCGCCAGATCGGCCTCCGCCGTCTTCGCGATCGCGCGCGCGCGCACGACGCCGCCGATATCGGGCGATACGACCACCAGGTTGTCGAAGTTATGTTTCCACAGGTCGCCCAGCAGGATCGGCGCGGCGTAAATATTGTCCACCGGGATGTCGAAGAATCCCTGGATCTGATCTGCGTGCAAATCCATCACCAGCACGCGATTGATGCCGACCACCTGCAGCATGTTGGCGATGACCTTGGCGCTGATTGCGACTCTGGCGCTGCGCGGGCGCCGATCCTGCCGCGCGTAGCCGAAGTAGGGAATCGCCGCGGTGATGCGTCCGGCCGATGCGCGCTTCAGCGCGTCGGCCATGATCAACAGCTCCATCAGGTTGTCGTTGGTCGGCACGCAGGTGGACTGCAGCACGAACACGTCCTTGCCGCGCACGTTCTCGAACAGCTCGACCATCACTTCGCCATCCGAAAAGCGCGACACCTGCGCTTTTCCCAGACGAATGTTCAACTGATGCGCGACCGCACTCGCCAGGCGCGGATTCGCATTGCCTGTGAACACCATCAGGTTGTCGGGGACCATCTGAACCATGTAGCGCGCCTAACACATTGACAACCTGAATCTGGCTGGGGAGGAAGGATTCGAACCTTCGAGTGCCGGAATCAAAATCCGGTGCCTTAACCAGCTTGGCGACTCCCCAAAATCTGAAACTTCTACCGACTACCACACCGAAAGCGGGTGCTCATTCATTCCCTGCACTGCCCAGCCGGACCAGGCTGCCGGCAGATCGGCAATCGCTTCCTGCGCCTGCGATCTCGATGCGGTCGCTACAAACACGGCCGAGCCGGAACCTGTCATCCGCGCGGCGCCAAAGCGCTCAAGACGCCCGATCGCTTCATCGATGGGGGGATAGCGGCGCCGTGCGACAGGTTCGAGGTTGTTGACCAGTGACGACGACGCAGAAAAGGCGGCTATTTTCGTGGCTTTGGAATTTCGTGTCAAACCTGCGTCATCGAAGATTTCCCGGGTCGAAACGTGCACGCGTGGCCAGACGATGGCAAACCATGTGGCCGGCAACTCAAGCGTGGTCAGACGTTCGCCGACGCCTTCAGCGAACGCGTTGCGACCATGCAGGAAGAAAGGAACATCGGCACCGAGCCGCAGCCCGATCGCGCTGAGCTCGCTGCGCGGCAATTGCAGATCCCATAGCCGATTCAGCGCGATCAGCGTCGTTGCTGCATCGGATGAGCCGCCGCCCATTCCGCTGCCGGCCGGAATGCGCTTGGTCACGCCGATGGTTGCGCCGTGCGAGGTGCCGGAGACCCGCTGCAACGCGTGCGCGGCGCGTACCGCAAGGTCATCGTGCGCCGGGCCGGTGAGATCGCCCTCGCGCACAATCTTGCCGTCGGAGCGGCGCTCGAAGTCCAGCAGATCCGCCAGGTCGATCAGAGTGAAAGCGGTTTGCAGCTCGTGATAGCCGTCGGCGCGACGGCCGGTCACGCGAAGAAACAAGTTCAGCTTGGCAGGGGCGGGCAGGGCAAGCGCAAGTTCCATCGCGTGATTCTAGGTGGCGCGTCGAGGCGAGACATGCGAAGTGACGCCTCCGCTGCCTTGTACTGCGCGCGTACGCGCGGCCGCTCCGAAGGGAGCGCGCCCAACTAATCGCTACGAGTGCACGTGCGACCCGAAGGGTCGCGTACACGAGGAGCGCTACGCCCCAATCGTCCACAGATAAATGCGGCTGCGCGCCACTTCGCGCGTCGTCTGCGGTGCCCAGTCGCCCATGTTGAAGTCGTGCGACACGATTCTTGTGCCGGGCTTCAGCTCCTTCTGCAATCGGGG
>JBGSWY010000257.1:0-7177 GCA_041751715.1 Burkholderiaceae bacterium | reverse complement strand
CTCGTCGGCATGCGACGCGAGGTAGTACTGCGCCTGGCTATAGCCCTCGCCCCATGCATAGACCGGCTTGCCGCTCGCCTTGAAGCGCTCGAGCGCAGCGCCGATCTCGCGCAAGGTGGCGGCGCCTGCGCCACCCATCTCGTCGAGCACCAGCACCGCGCGCGTGATCTGCGCATCTTCGGCGGCGTCGTCGATCGCCATTAAAACGTCTCTCAGGCGAGTCTCGAAGCGCTGCTCGCCGAACGCTTCCGCCACGGCCGCTTCACGCGGCCCGATTGTGTACTCCTCAACAATGTCGCCCTGCAGATTGACCACCAGCGCGGTGTCCGGTGCCAGAACGACCGGCCCATCGCCCGCGAACCAGGCAAGCAGCAACACCGCGACGATCGCGAGAAACAGCAGGTTGAATATCAACTGGCGCGTGAAGTTAAGCGCGCTCCAGAGACCGCCGAAGAAGCGACGAGTGATTCCCGGACGAGCGGCCATACAAAACTCCAGCGAAGATGGCGACGGGGGGCGGAGCTTACCGCGTACTACGCGGGAAACACGGCGACCGGAGTGGATCCTCCCCTTGCCTTTGTACTGCGCGCGTACGCGCGGCCGCCCCGAAGGGAGCGCGCCAAATTAATCGCGAGGAGTGCACGTGCGACGGCGTAGCCGTCGCGTACACGAGGAGCGCATGCGTTAGTGACTCCTGATCATCGTGCCGACACCCTGGTCGGTGAGAATTTCGAGCAGCAGGCAGTGATCGACTCTGCCGTCGATGATGTGTACTGCATTGACTCCGCTCTTTGCGGCTTCGAGCGCGGACGAGATCTTCGGCAGCATGCCGCCGGAAATCGTGCCGTCGGCAAACAACTCGTCGATCTGCCGCGCCGACAGACCCGTCAGCAGCGTGCCCTTCTTGTCGAGCACGCCCGGCGTGTTGGTCAGCATGACCAGCTTCTCTGCTTTCAGAATTTCGGCAATCTTGCCCGCGACGACATCGGCGTTGATGTTGTAGGTCAGATTGTCTTCACCGAAGCCGATCGGCGAAATCACCGGAATGAAGGCGTCATCCTGCAACGCCTTGACCACCGCAGGATTGATTGCTTCGATTTCGCCGACGTGGCCCATATCGTGAGTCTTCGATGGGTCGGCCATATCGACAAGACGCAGCTTGCGCGCGCGAATCAGGCCCCCGTCCTTGCCGGTCAGTCCGACCGCCTGGCCGCCGAAGCGATTGATCAGCGTCACCAACTCGCCCTGAATTTCGCCGGCCAGCACCCATTCGACGACCTCCATTGTCTCGGCATCCGTGACGCGCATGCCCTGCACGAACGTCGATTTTTTTCCAACCCGCTCGAGCGCTTCGTCAATCTGCGGCCCGCCGCCATGCACGACGACCGGGTTCATGCCCACCAGCTTCAGCAGCACGACGTCGTGCGCGAATGCTTCCTTCAGGTTCTGATCGACCATCGCGTTGCCGCCGTATTTGACGACGATGGTCTTGCCGTGAAAGCGGCGGATGTAGGGCAGCGCCTCGGACAGAATTTCAGCCTTTAGCTGCGGAGCGATCAGCGCGGTGTCGGCTGTCGTTGGGTCTGTAATCGCAGCATCCATGGGCGCGCGAATCTTACACGCGCATATGACTCGGCACGCTATGGTGCGCGCGGGCGAATCTCGATCTCAACGGGCTGGGTTACCAGCTTCTTGTTGCGCATTTCGAGCCGCAGCTCGACCTTGATTTTTTCACCGACGGCAAGCGGCCGTTTCAAGTCCATCAGCATCATGTGATACCCGCCAGGCCTTAATTCAACGACGCTCCCCGGTGGCAGGTCGAGGCCGGCGATGGCACGCATCCGCATCACATTGCCGTCCATTTTCATCTCGTGAATCTCGACCACGCCGGCAACCGCGCTCGACGCGCCGATGACGCGCGCACCGTCCTTGGAGGTCAGACGCATGAAAGCACCGGTCCCCGTTTGCCCCGTTACGGTCGGTCGGGCCCATGCCGATTGGATATCGACCGGCGCGCCGCCCTGTGCGTGCGCCGCCAGCGCTAACGCAGCCAGCGCAGAAAATGCAAAATGTTTCATCACTGTTTTCTCGCTCACAAAACGTAGCGCGCCAGATCTTCATCCCGCGCAAGGTCGGCCAGCCTGGCATCGACATATGCCGCGTCGATGCGAACCTGCGCGGCCTCGCCGCTGACCTGGCTGCCGGCGCCGAACGATACTTCTTCCAGCAGTTTCTCGAGCACCGTGTACAGCCGGCGCGCGCCGATGTTCTCGGTCCGTTCATTGACCGAGTGAGCGATTTCTGCGAGCCGATGAATGCCGTCATCGGTGAATTCCAGTGTGCAGCCGTCGGTCGCAAGCAGTGCTTCGTACTGTTGCGTCAGACTCGCATCGGTCGTTTTTAGAATGCGCTCGAAGTCATCGACTGTCAGCGAATCGAGCTCGACGCGAATCGGAAACCGCCCCTGCATTTCCGGAATCAAGTCGGACGGCTTGGCCAGATGAAATGCGCCGGACGCAATGAACAGGATGTGGTCGGTCCTGACCATGCCGTACTTCGTGTTCACGGTGGTGCCCTCGACCAGTGGCAGCAGATCGCGCTGCACGCCCTGCCGCGACACATCGGCGCCGTGGAGCTCCGAGCGGGATGCGATTTTGTCGATCTCATCGAGAAACACGATGCCGTTGGACTCCGCGTTCGCGATCGCGCGGGTTTTAAGCTCGTCGTCGTTGACCAGGCGCGACGCTTCCTCGTCGCTCAGCAGCTTCAACGCTTCCCTGATCGGCAGCTTGCGCGGCTTGCGGCGCTCGCGTCCGAGACTTGAGAACATTGTCTGAATCTGCTGCGTCAGCTCTTCCATTCCGGGCGGCGCCATCACCTCAAGCGACTGCGGCGACGAGGCCAGCTCGATCTCGATTTCCTTGTCGTCGAGCTCCCCTTCGCGCAGCTTCTTGCGAAACTTCTGACGCGTCGCGCTTTCGTCGTCGCGGTTGCCGGCAGCGAAACCGACATCGCGTGCCGGCGGTACCAGCACATCGAGCACGCGATCTTCTGCTGCATCCTGCGCGCGTGTCGCGACTTTCCTGGTTTCCGACTCGCGCGTCTGCTTGATCGAGATATCGACCAGATCGCGAATGATCGTGTCGACGTCTCTGCCGACATAGCCGACCTCGGTGAACTTGGTCGCTTCGACTTTGATGAACGGTGCATCGGCCAGCCGCGCGAGCCGGCGCGCGATCTCGGTCTTGCCGACTCCCGTGGGACCGATCATCAAAATGTTCTTCGGCGTGATCTCGGATTGCAGCGGCTCTGCCACCTGCTGCCGGCGCCAACGGTTGCGCAAGGCCACCGCGACCGCGCGCTTGGCGCGATCCTGGCCAACGATGTGCTTGTTCAGTTCGTGAACGATTTCTCTGGGGGTCATGGTCATCAGACACACCTCGTGTACGCGACCGCTGCGGGGTCGCACGTGCACTCGTCGCGACGAGCGACATGCCGCGAGCTTTGATCGCGGGATTCACGGTTCGCGCCAAACGAACCGTGAACACTAGTTAGTGCGCCGCCCTCCGGGGCGACGAGCGACATGCCGGGGGCATGTCGCCGCACATCGGCGGCAAAGCCGCTGGTGGTCTCGCGGCCTAGTCCGCGAGATTTGCGGTTTGCGCCAGACGAACCGCAAACAACGCGCGGGCAGCGCATGTGCAAACGCAGGGGAGGCATCACTTCGATCGCCGCTCAGTCAAGCGATTCAATCGTGTGACGCTGATTCGTGTAAATGCACAAGTCCCCGGCGATTTCGAGCGCTTTCTTGACCAAGTCCGGCGGCGCAAGATCGGTGTTATCAAGCAGTGCGCGCGCTGCCGCGTGGGCGTAGGGGCCGCCGGACCCGATCGAGATCAGGCCGGACTCGGGCTCGAGCACGTCGCCGGTGCCGGTAATGATCAGCGATGTCTCGCGGTCGGCCACCGCGAGCATCGCTTCGAGCCGGCGCAGGATGCGGTCGGTGCGCCAGTCCTTCGCAAGTTCAACAGCTGAGCGCAGCAGGTTGCCCTGATGCTTGTCGAGCTTGGCATCGAACCGCTCGAACAGGGTGAATGCATCGGCGGTCGCGCCGGCGAAGCCCGCAAGAATCCGGTCGTGATGAAGGCGGCGCACTTTCTTTGCACTTTGTTTGACGATGATGTTGCCGAGCGTGACCTGGCCGTCGCCCCCCATGGCAACCTTGGCGCCGCGGCGCGCGGAGACGATCGTCGTCCCGTGAAAAACTTCCATTGAGGAAACCCTGTCCGTGAAGCCGCAAGAATACGGCCTAGATAGGGACGGTCGCGGTAAGTTCTAGACCCTGCGCAACTGGATCTGTGCGACGGCGTCGACGCCCAGCAGCGAAAACAGCGCGCCGATCAGGTAGTTGACGTTGCGAAACTCGATGCTGGCGCCGTTCTGCCGCACCTTGGTCACCATCGCAAGCATGCCGGTGGCGGTCGAAAACTCGACTCTCTTCAGATACGTGCAATCGACGATCAGCTTCTTGTCGAGGCGCGAAGCCGACATCAGGCGACCGAAGTGTGGCTCGCCTTCGCCGCGCAATGTGCCGCGCCAGGCAAGACCGTCCACCGTTTCCGGTACGGCTGCCGTCGGAACTGCGGCGCGTGTTTTCAGATTCGGCGGCGCTGGCTCCCACGATGGCGGCGACACTTCGTAGGTTATGCAATATTGAATGCCGGTTTCTTCGAAGTCGTGCTGCCGGTTCAGCAAGCGGAACACTTCAAGCAGAAGCATCCACACCGCATCGCTCGGATCACGGCGCCCGGCTTCGACCGCTGAGCGCAACGGCGTTACGAGCTGATCGGCGCCCTGCAGCAGCAATTCATGGCTGGCGCGCTTGAATGCATTGATCACGCGCAGCAACAGCTCGGCGCCGACGGGATCGATGCTGCGTACGTTCGAGGAATCCAGCGTGATCGACTGGTGCGACAGCGAATAGTTTTTCAGCTGCTCCAGATGTTGGACGACTCCCTCATCAAGGAACTCGGGCAGCACGATGACCGGCGCTGTGGCCACGGCCGCCGCGCTTACGCCCGCGATCGTCAAAGCGGGCTCTTCCTTGTAGTCGATCCATGCCGGAGGCGAGCTTTCAAAGCGCAGCACGTATTCGATCGTCAAACTGTCGAACCCGGCCTTGTCGCCGCGTTGCTGCAGCAACTCGAACAACATCAGCCAGCCGCGCTGCGCCGAGTCCCCGAGCTGATCGGACTGGATCGCCGCACGCAAGCCCGCCTCGGCAGGTTCGATCAGCCCATTGGCAAACAGAATCGCGGTTTCCTCGATTGCGGAGCCACCTTCGCTTTGCAGCTCGAATGCGTTGGTATTGCCGACCCAATCCTCGGAAATGATGTCGAGCGCGTCGATCGTTTTGTCCTCCGCGACATCAGCCGGCGCCGCTTGTGCCGCATCGGGCTGCTGCGACGGCCGCTGCAATGTCGAATTCGCAGCGGAATTTGCGAACATCGACGTCGCGCCACCGGGCCGCAAAAAATCGCGCGCCATTTCGGATTCGATCGCATCGATCTTCGCCGCCGTTTCCAGCGCGAGTGTGCGATGCAGATCCTTGTCGGACGTTGTGTTGGTGCCGGTCGGCGGTCCTTGTGCACCGCGCGCGAGGGTTGACGATGGATTGCGATTGACCGGACCGGGAAGCGGCCGTGCGGGCTGCTTGGCGGGCGTACGTGAACCCGCCCTGACGGCCGGATGGGCGTCCTTCGGATCTTTTTTGAAGAAGGAAAAGACCACTACCGTTTTACCGTTTCCTGATTCCTACTGATTCTGGCACCGCTGGCTCGTGGGCCGGCTCGCTAAGCGACCGGAACCAAGTAACCCGTTCCGCCGAACTTCCCTCAGCATTCAACAACTCGGCGCTCGTCGCGGTCGCACTTGATACCGCGTTCGAGTGAGCGAGCGTCGATCGCGTTCGATAGTAACAACGAAGCGGGGCCGCGAACCGTCGATCTGCACCCGAATCCCGCCTGTCGGTTACGCCCCCAGCGCAGGCACGGTTCCCCCTGATCGGGGGAGTTCCAAGAGGGGGCCGCGCCCCCTCTTGCATCCTGACAGTCATCACAGATATTGGGCGACGTTCAGTCGCCAAACATCTTCTGCTTCAGCTCGCGACGCTGTTGCGCTTCGAGGGATAACGTAGCGGTCGGACGCGCCAGCAGGCGCGGAATGCCGATCTGATCGCCAGTTTCTTCGCAATACCCGTACTCACCGCTTTCGATGCGCGCCAATGCCTGCTGCACCTTCTTCAGCAGCTTGCGCTCGCGATCCCGCGTGCGCAGCTCAAGCGCGTGTTCTTCCTCGATCGTCGCGCGGTCGGCCGGATCGGGGACGATCACGGTTTCGCGCAAATGCTCGGTCGTTTGATCCGCGTTCTCCAGCAGCTCGCTTTCCATCTTCTGCAGCCGGTGTTTAAAGTAAGCCAGCTGTTGCGCATTCATGTACTCCGAGTCGCTGGTCTTCAGCAGCTCTCCCTCCGTCGGGAGCCGTTTGCCGTTGACCATCACCGGCTCTTCGCTGCGCGTGGCTGAGCGCGCCAGCAGGTACTCGTGCGCCGCGGCCAGGGCCTTGGGCGACGGCGCAGGCGCAATCCGTGGCGCGACTGCCGTCATCGGCGACGGAGCGGCAAGCCCCGGCGCCGGCATCGGCGACAGGAATCTCGGTTCATTTCTCGGTCGCGCCGGCCTTCCCCCACGCCGCTTGGGCATCGGCGGTGCGGCCTTCGATTGAGCAGCCGTTTTTGCTGAGTGCGCCGGCGCCTTCACGACTTTCGAGGGCTTGGCCGTTTTGGCGGGCGCGCGTTTTGGCGGCGCCGCCTTGGTTTTTTGCGTCCGGGTTGCCTGCGCTTTTTTCACAGCGGCCTTTTTGACCACTTTCTTGACAGGCTTCTTGCTGCCCCTGCTAGCGGGCTTCGCTGGTTTCCTGGCCGGTTTCTTTGCTGCAGCCATCGGTCATACCTCTTTGAAAATTCTGTTTGGAATCAGAGCGATCCTTAACGTGCCAGGCACGCTTCAAGACCCTTGATGATCGCGTCCTTCGGCAGATTGCGGCCGATGAAGACAACCTTGCTGGAAGGCTTTTCATGGGTCGCCCAGGGGCGCCCTACGTCGGCGCCCATCAACAT
>JBGSWY010000256.1:0-2328 GCA_041751715.1 Burkholderiaceae bacterium | reverse complement strand
TTCAACGCGCCGTCGCGGTATTCCATGCCGGCGACACTGCCGACCGGCGCCGCCGACAGCAGCAGTGCGGTGCGCGCATTGAGCACCGAAAAGTCATTGGCCGAGGCAATGCCGGCGCGCGCCCGCAACTCGGCGAGCTTCTGCCTGGTTTGCACCATGGTGTCCGCCACTGTGGCGACTTCGGGAAACGTCGAACGGAAATCCGTTTCCATCTGGCTGCGGATCCGTTTTTCTTCGCCGGCAAGTTTCAGCTGATAGGCATTCATGCCGACGACAGCAACCACCGCGCCGGCGGCAATCCATAGCAGCGGGACTCGCACCTGACGGCTCGACAGCGAAAGCCTGGAGCTGCCGACAAAGTTGCCCATCATTCCGCCCCGCGCAAACGCGCCCTGCAGCAGGCTGACTCCCGTTTCAGTGCTCGCCAGATCTGCTTCCTGCGCATTGACATCGATCTGAACATTCAGCGCCTGGGCCACCGGCCCCATGCGTGCACCGTCGCGCCCGAACGCCTGAATGCGCTTGATGCCGAGCTGACGCACCGCCAGCGCGAGCGCCGGTGGAACCGTGTCGTCAGTGAGGTCGAATGCGAAGCCGTCGTGCGTGGCGGAGCGCGCAATGCCGCGGCCGCGATCGACCCGGACCGACAGCACACCGGCGGCGGGTGCGGGCACGGTGTAGATCTCGCTGTAGGCGGCGCGTACCTTGAAGCCGGCTTCGGTGACGACATCTAGCGCACGCGTCAGGATGCCGCGGTCCATCACTGCGACCGGCATCTTCGGTTGTGCCGCGATCGTCGTCGTACCGGTGCCGCCGCGCGGAACGTTGAACGCGAAGTGGCAATCACCCGCGTCGGCCAGCAAACGATCTTCCAGAATATTCGGCAGCGCCATGCGCAAGCGGCCTTCGGACAGCTTCGGCGCTTCAATCGCGGTGATGAACACGTCGCTCGAATCGAACACGAGGTCCACCGCGCCGGCTTTCGGCAACAACGCTACCGGCGCCTCGCCGCGAGTGGATTCGCGACCGGACACGGCAACGTAGGCGACGACAGTGCCGGAGGCAAACTGGGCACGCCCGCCGCGATCCAGGCGCGGGGGCAGGAAAACGAGCAGGCGTTGGTGCGATCGGTCTCTCATGAGCAAATCTCTAATCTCAGATCTCTCGGGTCCATAGCACGGTGACGGTCTGCGCCTGGCCGGGCAACCCACGCCTGACGAGCGCCTCCATCCTAGTGATGGCGCGGTCTAGTTTCACTTCGCCGCGAATGAAAAAGAAGCGCGATGCGGTCGATATCTCGGAGTCGGTTACCAGCCCGCCCTTGTCGCCGAGGCGCGTTCGCACTTCACCGGTGTTGTTGAAATACGAGAGGCGGTCGCGCTCGGCGACCAGGGTGCGTGCTTCGGCCAGCGTCAGTTCGGGCACACGCGCGGCGATCACTTCGGGCGCGGCGGTGTTGGCATTGAGCGGAGTGCGTTCGTCGAGCACGACGATATAGGGAGCGAGCTTCGGCACCGCCGCCGGATCGATGCCGGCAATGCCCGCAATATCCTGCGGCAACATCAGCGGCAGCGGGCGCGGTTTGTTCCGCTCCCGGGCGTCGAAATCCGAAATCCTACCGGTCTCATCGGGCACCAGCGGGGGCGGCATGGCCTGCGCCATGCGCAATGCGATCAGATCGGCGGTCTGTTCGGGTAGTGCTAATAGCGACACGAGCCGACGCAGCGCATCCAGCTCGCGTTCGATCACTTGCCCATTTTCGACCAGGTTGCGCAGATTGAGCCGCCCTTGCGCGTCTTCCATCGAGCCGGCAATCGTGGCCAGTGCAGCCAGCGATCCGCTTTCGCCAAGTTGATCGAGCCGCGTTTCGGCCAGTGGCTGCGCCCACGGTTCACTCAAGGCGTCGTACTGCGAGCGGTTTGCGTCCTCCCTCAGAATCGCGCGGCCCCAGTCGAGCGCTCCGCGCAACAGCAGGCGGCTTTGCGAAGTGAGTTGCTGGTTCTCGATCGTTCGCAGCAGGACGAACTGGCGATAGAAAAGTCCGGTGATGATCAGCGTCGCAAGCGCGGCCACGAATAAAGCCATGAGCACGGCTGCGCCTCGCTGTGCGCCGCGCCCTCGGCGCGGCACACCGTGGCGCACGCGCCATTCCGAGGCTCCCTCCCCGGCCCTCCCTCCGTGAGGGAGGGGGAAAAAGCCCGACGCGCGGGTCTCTGTTCTATTCATGCGCCCACCAGAAACACGCGGCGAAACGCCTTGCCGTCGGTGCGCAGCAGGGTGACCTCTAAACCCGGAGGCGGCGGCGCGGTGGCTGTGGTGCGTGTCGGC
>JBGSWY010000255.1:0-2970 GCA_041751715.1 Burkholderiaceae bacterium | reverse complement strand
ATTGGGCGGCGGCAGCTGGATCGAGAACGACGGCTTGGCCGGATCGGTGCCGGCTTCGAAATAGCCGCGCGACTCCCAGAGCGGCGCCCACCGCGCTTCGATCGCGGCGGGGTCGAAGCTTTTTGCGAGTTCGCCGCCGGGCGCGATACCAAATGTGTCGGATTGGTCGGGAGTCATGGGCGAGACGGTGCGCGCACTGTGCGCAAGCATCGAAGTTTAGGCGAATCGAACGCGCGCTTCGATCTGCGCACGCGGGCGACGCAGCCGAAAGCGGTTACTTCAGCGGCGAACGCTGGCGCTCGACTTCAGCCGCAATCGCACGTGCAATCGTCTCGCGTACCGTCGAATCGAGTGCCGGCCGAAGGTCGGATACCAGGGCCGTCAAGGCGCGCACGAGTGTGGGTTGCAGGCGGTCTCGCACCTGCCGTTCAAGTTCGGATGTCAGTTGCGGCTGCAGCTCGCGGAACAGGCTTTCTCGCAGTTGTACTTCGATCCTGTCCCAGTCGATGACCAGCTGGGGTGCTGCCCGCGGCGGCTCCGGCGGAGGCGGTAGTGCCGGTGCGAGCGCCGGTGCCACCGATGCAAACAGCGTCGATGGCGGCGGCGTGGGCTGCACCGGGCGCGAGGCTGCTTCCGGCCGCGAGGGAGGTGTTGTGGGCGGCGCCACGACCGGCGGCGGAGGTTGCGGTAGTGAGATGTCCAGATCGAGCGATGGCAATGTCAGCCGCTCGGTCAGTACCGGAATCGTTGCGTCGTCAGGCATCACCTTGCCGCCCGGTTGAGTCAACCGCTCGAGATCGGTACTTTTTCTGGCGCTAGTCGCCATTTTTGACGTCGAACGCGGTCGGCTGAAACCCAGCATCCCGATAATTCTTGAAGCGAGCGCGGGCGCGATGCCTGTCTTCGTCTTCGCTCGACACGACTTCGATCACGCGTTGATAGCGTGTAAAGAGTGTTTCGAACTGCGGCGGAGCGTCGTCGTCGAGCATCAGCAGCACATCGCTGGCGGGCGCGGTACCGGCGTCAAGCGCAAGCAGCACCGGCGTTGCTCCCGCGAGCGGAGAATCCGCGTAGACATGCGGCACGAAATCCAGCGCGGAGAACGTCCATAGGGCACTGTCGAATTGAGCCATCCGGTCCGCACTTCGGGTGTAGACGACGGCGCGCTTGCCCGCCGCGCGCGCCTTGCGCGTGACGCGACATGCGTACCGCAGGCGGTGCTCAACGCCGAAATGGAAATCTATCTGGGTCACGCCGCTTCCTGTGCGAAGACTACTTCGCTCGATCGATCAGGAACTGCGCCAGCAACGGTACCGGCCGCCCCGTCGCGCCCTTTGCGGCGCCACCTTTCCACGCCGTTCCCGCAATATCCAGATGCGCCCACGGATACGCCTTGGTAAAGCGCGACAGAAAGCACGCAGCAATGACGGCGCCGGCACCCGGCGTTCCGATATTGGCCATGTCAGCAAAATTCGACTTCAACTGTTCCTGGTAGTCGTCGTCGAGAGGCATACGCCATGCTGGGTCACCCGACTCGCGGCTCGCCTTCAATACTTCGGTCGCCAGCTCGTCGTTGTTCGAGAACAATCCCGAATTGACGCCACCCAGTGCGACCACGCACGCGCCGGTCAGCGTCGCGATGTTGACCACTGCCGCGGGCTTGAACCGTTCGCTGTAGGTCAACGCGTCACACAGAATCAGGCGCCCCTCGGCATCGGTATTCAGGATCTCGATCGTCTGCCCCGACATCGACGTCACGATATCGCCCGGCTTCGCGGCATTGCCTGACGGCATGTTCTCGCACGCGGCGACCACGCCCACCACGTTGATCTTGAGCTTCAGCTCGGACAACGCGCGCATCGTGCCGAGAACGCTGGCGGCGCCGCACATGTCGAACTTCATCTCGTCCATCGCGGCGCCGGGCTTGATCGAAATGCCGCCGGAGTCGAACGTGATGCCCTTGCCGACCAGCACCACCGGCGCGTTCTTGCCCGCGCCCCTGTACTTGAGCACGATCAGGCGCGGCTGCTGCGCAGAACCCCGGGCCACCGCCAGCAGCGAGCCCATTTTCAATGCTTCGAGCTGCTTGGTTTCGAGTACTTCGACATCGAGCTTCCACTTCTTCGCCAGCTTGCGCGCTTCATCCGCAAGAAAACTCGGCGTGCAGATGTTGGGCGGCAGGTTGCCGAGGCGCTTCGTCAGCTCCATGCCGCTGGCAATGGCTTCGCCCTGCCGCAACCCGCGCTCGGCTGCGGCATTGCGCGTCTTCAGCAACAGGCCAACCGTGCCGGCGCTGTTGGCTTCGGGCTCGCGTTTGCTTTTCAGTTCATCGGTGCGGAACACGGTTTCGCGCGCGGCGATCGCGAGGCTGCGCGCCTGCCATTCGGCATCGCGATGCTTGACCTGCCAGTCCAGCGCCGCCACCGTTACGTTCTTGGCCGCGCCGTTGAACGCTTTCAAACCGCAGCGCACTGCGTCGGTAAAGTGCCGCTCGTTGAAGTCGTCCTTGTCGCCGAGGCCCGCCAACAGAACGCGCGGTGCAGTGACGCCATTGAGCCCGAACAGCGGCAAAGATGCGCCGCGCTTCCCGGTCATGTCGCCGCTCTTGACGGCGGCCTTGATGGCGCCGCCGCTGGCAGCATCGAGCGCTTTTGCCGCTGGCGTCAGCTCACCTTCCGCATGGACGCCGACGACGATCGCATCGGTCTTGATGGCCTCGGGCCGACCGACCGCTGTGATAAATTCCATCGACCCTTCTCCTTCGCCTTTCTCGTTCTTCTCAGTCGCCATCGAAAGCTTACCGCCTCGCAATCACTTGCAGCGCAGTCTCGCTCGCAGGGAGCGGGGCAGTATATAGCCGTCGATGATTTTCCGGCGCTCGATCGTTTCCGAGTTGACCAGCACCGCAAGCGCGGTGTTCACGGTGCTTTTTTCGATCATTTTTTCGGTCGGCCTGGTGCGCATTCTCGG
>JBGSWY010000254.1:0-4594 GCA_041751715.1 Burkholderiaceae bacterium | reverse complement strand
CCGCATTGCACCGAGGTCCACGCTCAGCTCGGCTGTGATTGTGGGTGCAACGCTTGGCGCAGCCTGGGCTGCATTGCAGGGATTTCGGCTGATGCATGCGAAGCACAATCGAACTCACACCGCTGCCTTCTCGCATGCCGAGGAGGCAGCGGTGCGCCGCTTCCTTATCGTCGGTGACAGCACAGGGGTGGGGATCGGCAGTGTGGACTCGCGCTCGACGGTGGCGGGGCGGTTATCTGCGGCGTTTCCAGGTACCGAGATCGTCAATCATGCGCGCGACGGGGCGGAGTCGGGCGACATCGAAGCGCAGATCGACGCCAGCACCGGGCGCTTCGATCTGATCCTGATCTTCGTCGGCGGCAACGATGCGATTCGCTTTTCATCGCATGATGCCGTGGCTACCGCGGCGGAGTCGGCGCTTGAAGCGGCACGCGCTCGCAGCGACGATGTCGCCGTGATTCCGCCGGCAGATGTCGGCACGGCGCCCGTGTGGGTCTGGCCGCTGGATGCCTGGTTAACGCACCGCGCTCGAGTGGTGCGGCGCGCATGGCAGCTCGCGACGCGCGAGCGACCTGGTGTGCACCTGGTGGAACTTCGATTGCCGAAGAGTCAGGACCCGTTTCGCATTGCTCCGCGGCGCTTTTATTCGCCCGACGGGATTCATCCGAGTGCCGATGGTTACGCGCTGTGGTTCGCGCAGATCACGCGGCAGGTGCCGCTCTTTGCGGAGCTCGGCCAACGCGAGCTAGGACTCGAAAGCGAAGTGACATGACGCACAAGAGCAAGCTTGTGGCAGCGGTGATCGATTGTCAGGTCGATGATCTGGCCGAAGCGGCGCGTTTCTGGAGCGCTGCGCTCGGGCGCGAAGTCAAACAGTCGGAAATGGGAGACAACCCCAAGTACGCTGTGCTCGGTGACGGCAGAGAAGACTTGATGATCCTGCTGCAGAAGGTTCCGCATGCGAGCCGCGTGCATCTAGACATCGAGACTGACGACGTCGAGGCCGAAGCCGCGCGACTCGAAGCGCTTGGAGCCACACGCGTCGAGAAAATCAAGACGTGGTGGGTGATGCAGGCGCCGACCGGCCATCGCTTCTGCGTCGTGCGCCCGCAGCGCGACGGGAAAATGCCGGAAGACGCGAATGTGTGGAGTTGACTACAGAATCCGGCTGAACCACCACATCGACAGGAACGCCGCCAGCATTGCCAGCGCGGCCCCGATCGCCACGAACACTGAGGTGATCTCGGTCGGTTGTTGCTTCTGGAACGACAGCTTGGTCGAAAGCGCCTGATAGATTTTCTTCAACCCGGCGGCGTCGGCCGCCTGAAAGTATTCGGCTTCCGTCAGCGCGGCGATTTTCTTCAGCGTCTCTTCGTCGAGCCGCACGCGCATCGACCAGCCTTCGGCAGTCACTGTTGTGCCCTCGGTGGTGCCGATGCCGACCGTGTAGATGCGAACGCCGTAGTCGGACGCAATCTCGGCCGCCTTCAGCGGATCGGGGCCGACATTGTTCTGCCCGTCCGACAGCAGCACGATCGCAACCTGGCGGTTCTCGCCTTTGGGGACGCGTGACGGCAGCTCGTCGCTGCGCTTGATCTTCTTCTCGCCCGGCCGTGGGCTGATGAATTCTTCCACATCGATGCGCGCCGCAGGCACCAGCGTATCGAGCGCAATGATCAGCCCGCTGCCGAGCGCGGTGCCGCGCTGAGGTTCGAGCCGGTCGATTGCGGCGGCGATGTCTTCGCGGTTGTTGGTAGGCGACTGCACGACCGCGGCAGCGGCGGCGACCCCGACCACGCCAATGCGCACATCGCGTGGCTGCTCTTCGACAAATGTCTTCGCGGCGGTTTGCGCAGCCGTGATGCGATTCGGTTTGATATCGGTGGCGCGCATGCTGCCCGACATGTCGAGCGCGAGCACGACTGCATCCAGCCGCGCCGGCAATGTGAGCGCCGCCTGCGGCCGCGCGATCGCGAGGATCAACGCCGTCAGCGCCAGCAGCCACAGAACGGGAGGCGCGGCGCGTCGCAGCGCGCTCGAGGTTGATTTTGAAGCGCCACCAACGGTTTCCAGACTGGCGAATCGCTGCGCGGATTTTTGCCGGCGTGCGAGCAGCACGTAGTACAGCGCTGCAGCGAGCGGCAGCGCCAGCAGCAGCCATAGCATCGATGGCCACAAAAAAGTAAGAGCGCCGGCGTCCAGCATCGCTTTTGTCAGCCGACCCGCAGCGGCGTTACGCCCGCGGTCAAGCGCGCGCGCCGCTTGCGCAACTGCGTAAAGCGCAGCAGCGCTTCATCGAGCCGCTCGTCGGTGGCCAGCTCCAGACAATCGACACCGGCCTCTGCCAGACCCGCTCGCAACTCGCTTTCCCGCTGCCTGGCAGCTTCGGCGAAGCGCTTGCGAAAGCGGCGGTCGTGCGTGTCGATAAAAATCTGCTCGCCGGTTTCAGCGTCCTGCATTACCACCAGGCCGATATTGGGCAGGTCGAGCTCCATCGGATCGAACAGGCGCACGGCAATCACTTCGTGCCGCCGCGCCAGATGCGCAAGCTGCCGGCCCCAACCGGGCTTGCTGATGAAATCCGACACGACGAACACGACCGAGCGCCGCTTGATCGTCGAATGCGCGATCGCCAGCAGCTCGGCCAGGTCCGTTTCCTTGCCGGCCGGGGCGCTTTCGCTGCGCTGCATGCGGTCGAACACATGCAGCACGTGGCGGCGGCCGTTGCGCGCGGGAATCATTTCGTTGGCGCGATGCGTGTGCAGCACGGCGCCGACCCGATTGCCGAAGCGCGTGAACAGGCGCGCGAGCACTGCGACCAGGTCAGCCGATAGCGCGCGCTTGCGTACCTGCTGCGAGCCGAAATCCACCGATCCCGATAGATCGAGCACGAACCACGCGGCGACTTCGCGATCTTCCTGGAACTCGCGTACGTGCGGAGTTTGCAGACGCGCCGTGACATTCCAGTCGATATAGCGCACATCGTCGTGCAGCTGATATTCGCGCAAGTCTGCGAGGTCGAGCCCGAAGCCGCGAAACAGCGTTCGGTAGTCGCCCTGCAGCAGCCCATCGAGCCGGCGCAGAACGGTGAACTCGAGCCGCCTTAACAGCAGCTCGGAATCCGGTCGAGCGACCGGTTCGTTGGCTGCTGGCTCGGTCGGCTCCTTACGAACCCGCCGCCACCCGAACATGTGCTTCCAGCGGTTTGTCCGGCGCGGGAATCGCCTGCAGGATGCGCATCACGATCTGATCGGCGCTCTGGCCGTCGGACAGCGCCTCGTAACTCAGCACCAGCCGGTGGCGCAGCACATCGGGCACCAGATCGATCACGTCTTCCGGCAGCACGTAGTTGCGTGCACGCAGGAAGGCGAGCGCGCGCGCCCCTTCGATCATGGCGATCGTGGCGCGCGGGCTGGCGCCGAACGTGATGTAGCGCGCCATCTCCTTGAGCCCGTAGCGCTCGGGCCGGCGCGTGGCCGACACCAGCTTGACCGCGTACTGCATCAAGCCCGGGTCAACGTAGATCTTGCGGCATTCCTGCTGCAACTCCGCCAGTTGCGCCGTGGTGCAAACGGACCCTACCGCGGTCGCCGCGCCGGTCACCCGCTCGACGATGACGAACTCTTCTTCTTCGCTCGGATAGCCGACCACGACCTTCATCATGAAGCGATCGATCTGCGCTTCAGGCAGCGGATAGGTGCCTTCCGTTTCAATCGGATTCTGTGTGGCCATCACGAGGAACGGCTCGGGCACACGATGCGATTCGCCGGCGATCGTCACTTGCCGTTCCTGCATCACTTCGAGCAACGCACTTTGCACCTTGGCCGGCGCGCGATTGATCTCGTCGGCCAGCAGCAGATTGGCGAACACGGGCCCGAGGACGGTCGAGAACTCGCCGGATTTCTGGTTGTACATGCGGGTGCCGATCAGGTCGGCCGGCAGCAGATCGGGCGTGAACTGAATGCGCTTGAACGATCCGCGGATCGTCTTCGCCAGTGTGTTGACCGTCAGCGTCTTCGCGAGGCCCGGCACGCCTTCGACCAGCAGATGCCCCTGCGCCAGAATGGCAACCAGCACTCGTTCGAGAAAGTGATCCTGCCCGACGACGATGCGTTTGACTTCATACAGCACGTTCTGCATCAGCGCGCCGGCATTGCGGCTTGTGTAATCGTCCACGCTTCTTTCCTGTAATGGCTTAAAACGGAGGGATGCCGACGGCAGCGCCGGCGCTTTCGATCGTCGCGGCGAAGCCGATGCCGGCAAAGGTCGGCCCAGTCGGATTCAGGATCGCCGTGACGATGCCGATCACCTCGCCGCTCATCGTCACCAGCGGCCCGCCCGAGTTGCCCGGGTTGGCCGCGGCGTCGAACTGGATCAACCCGGTCAGAATGCGCTTGCCCTCGCGCGATCGAAATTCGCGGTCCAGTCCGGATACGACACCGGCACTGGTCGATGGGCCGATGCCGAACGGAAAGCCGACCGCGACCACTTCGTCGCCCGACTGCAGGTACGCGGTCGAACCCAGGGTTGCCGCCTGCAGATCGTCCGGTAATTTTTTGGCGCGTATGACGGCCAGGTCATTTTCCGGGTACAC
>JBGSWY010000253.1:0-1633 GCA_041751715.1 Burkholderiaceae bacterium | reverse complement strand
GGATGTCGTGACCTTTTCGGGTGACAAGCTGCTGGGTGGGCCGCAGGCGGGGTTGATCGTCGGCCGCCGCGACGCGATCGCAAAGATCAGAAAAGATCCTCTGAAACGCGCACTGCGCGTTTCGAAGTTGACGATCGCAGCGCTCGAAGCCACCTTGCGGATCTACGCCAGCGGCCATCGGCTCGAAGAGCGGCTGCCGACCCTTGCATTGCTTACCCGACAGCATGCGGACATCCGCAGCGTGTGCGAGCGCCTCGCAGTCGCGATGACCAGCGCGCTGGGCGCTCGCTTTACGGTGACGATTGAAGACTGCGCAAGTCAGATCGGCTCGGGCAGCATGCCTGCCGAGCGCCTGCCGTCGGCGGCGCTGGTGATTCGCGGCAGCGGCAAGGCAAGCGGCCGCGTGATCGAACGAGTGCAGGAAAAATTGCGCGCGCTGCCGACGCCCGTGATCGGGCGCATCGCCGGCGGCGCACTCTGGCTCGATTTGCGGTGCCTGCTGCCGCGCGATGAAGCGGCGTTCGTCGCCAACCTGAGCGCGCTGTGACGTCATGCTGATTGGAACCGCGGGTCATATCGATCATGGCAAAACGTCGTTGATCAAGCGGTTGACCGGTCGCGACACCGATCGGCTGCCCGAAGAGATCAAGCGCGGCATCTCGATCGAGCTCGGCTACGCGTATGTGCCGATCGGTGACGATGTGCTGGGTTTCATCGACGTGCCGGGACACGAGAGATTCATTCACACGATGCTGGCCGGCGCGACCGGTATTGATTTCGCCTTGCTGGTGATCGCGGCTAACGACGGCGTGATGCCGCAGACGGATGAGCATTTGGAGCTTCTGCTGCTGCTCGGTATCGAATCGGGTGCGGTAGCGCTGACGAAGATCGACGCCGTGCCCCCGGGGCGCGTCGATGAAGTGCAGCGTCAGTTCTCCGAGCGTGCGCGCGATACCGCGGCTGCCGGCTGGCCCATTTTCGCCGTCTCTTCGCTGAGCGGCGATGGCGTCGCTGCGCTTCAGACGCATTTACTCGACGTGGCGGCGCTTCACGATGCGCGGGCGAACGGTGGTCACTTTCGCATGGCAGTCGATCGCTGCTTCACGTTGCCCGGGATCGGCACCATCGTGACCGGCACCGCTCATGCAGGTACGGTCCGAGCTGGCGAAACGGTCAGCATCGGGCCCACGCCGCACGGTGCGCTGACTGCAAGAGTGCGTTCGATCCATGCGCAGGACCGATCGAGCGACATCGGAGTCGCGGGACAGCGCTGCGCGCTCAATCTGGCCGGCATCGAACGGGCACAGGTCGAGCGTGGCATGTGGGTTCAGGCGCCACCGCTGCTCAACATCGCCGAGCGCTTCGACGCTACGTTGACCCTGTCGCCGCAGCTCTCTGCAAAGGCGGCAAAGTCGCTCGGCAGCTCGTCCACGGTGCATCTGCACCACGGCACTGCCGATGCGATGGCGCGCATCGCTGTACTGGACGCGACTCGGATCGAGCCCGGCGAATCCCGGCTCGTGTCGGTGACGCTCGATCGCCCGCTCGCGTTGTGCCGCGGCGATCGCTTTGTCGTGCGCGATGCCTCGGCGCAGCGCACGCTCGGCGGCGGCACCGTGCTCGACGTCATGCC
>JBGSWY010000252.1:0-7903 GCA_041751715.1 Burkholderiaceae bacterium | reverse complement strand
TGATGCACTTGCGGCCGACGTGATGTTCAAGTCACTCCACATGATGACGAGCTTGTGGCACGAATGCTCGCTGCATGACAATCTGGCTACGCAAGCGGAGCGGGTCTTAGAGGCGACCGAAGCAAAGCTGCGAGACTCGTTAGAAAAGCAGTCGATCGCCGAAGCTGCCCTAGCGCTGGCCGAAGTCGAGCGGCTAAAGAGCATGATCAGAATGCCCTTAAAACGAGAGGCGTGGGGCCAGGAACAACAACCCCCAGACACAGCGAAGCCGCAATGACGCTCGGGCTTTCCGTACTCGCGATTTACGGTACCGCTAACTCATTGAACTTATGGTGGGTGGTACAGGGTTCGAACCTGTGACCCCTGCCGTGTGAAGGCAGTGCTCTACCACTGAGCTAACCACCCGCTGCCTGGAGAAGCAGAGGACGCGAATTATTGCACGGGCTCGTGCGCTGCCTGCTTGGCTTACGATACTTCGTGCCCAACGCGGCGGAGGTCGGTCTGAACCTTTCGCACACCCTGTTTCGTACTGCCCGGCGGTTGCCGCGTGCGGTGGCTGTCATCGAACGGGACCGCATCGAGCTCAGTTATCAGCAGCTGGCTGATCGCTCGCTGCGGCTGGCTTCGGCGTTGATTACGCTCGGCGCGGGCCCCGGTGCGCGAGTCGGGCTGCTGGCGCACAACTGTTCCGCGTATGTCGAGTTGCTGTACGCATGCTGGGCCGCCGGCGCCTGCGCCGTTCCGATCAACATGCGGCTGCATCCGAAGGAGGTTGCGTTCATTCTCGACGATGCCGACGTTCGAGTCGTGTTCGTGACCGACGGCATCGACACCACGGCAATCGAGGCGGCGCGAGAAAACGGCACAACGCGCTTCATCGATGTCGAGAGCTCCGAGTACCGCAAGCTGCTGCACTCGGAGCCTGTTTCTCTATCCGCGTCCGATTCCGAGCACGCGCCTGCGTGGCTCTTCTATACCAGCGGCACGACCGGGCGACCGAAGGGCGTTGTGCTCACGCACCGCAATCTGCTCGCGATGTCGCTTAACTATCTGGCCGATGTCGACCACGCTGCGGTTGGCGACCATCTGCTGCACGCCGCGCCGATGTCGCATGGCTCCGGGCTGTACACGATTCCAAACATCGCAGTGGGCGTAACGCAACTTATTCCCGCATCGCATGGATTCGATACTGCCGAAATCCAGCACATCATTGCCTACACGCCGCATGTCAAGTTTTTCGCCGCGCCGACGATGGTGATGCAGCTGGTCGGCGCCTGGCGCAGCGACTACGAGCCGGTCAACCTCAAATCGATCATCTACGGCGGCGGGCCAATGTACGTCGCAGATTGCCTGCGCGCGCTCGAATGCTTCGGACCGCGACTGGTGCAGATCTATGGCCAGGGTGAGGCGCCGATGACCATCACGGTGCTGCCCGCCGCGGATCACGTCGACAATCACGACGGCCATCGTCTCGATCGCCTCGGCTCCGTCGGGCGCGCACAAGCCGGTGTGGAAGTCGCAGTGCTCGGCGCAGACGCCCGGGACGCTCCGGTGGGCGAGGTAGCAGAGGTCTGCGTGCGCGGCGATATGGTCATGGCCGGCTATCTGAACAATCCTGAAGCGACCGCTGCGACACTCGCCAATGGCTGGCTGCACCCCGGCGACCTGGGACGCTTCGACGAGCACGGTTACCTGACGCTGGTCGATCGCAGCAAGGACCTGATCATCTCGGGCGGATCGAATATCTATCCGCGCGAGGTCGAAGAGGTGTTGTTGATGCACCCGGCGGTCAAGGAGGCCGCAGTGCTGGGCGAACGCCACGAAAAATGGGGCGAGTCGGTCGTCGCGGTGCTCGTCCAGCGCGAAGGTCACATTCCCGACGAACAGGAGCTCGATCTGTTCTGCCTCGAACACATCGCCCGCTTCAAGCGGCCGAAGCGCTACGTATTCGTCGATCAACTGCCACGGAATGCGACAGGCAAGGTGCTCAAGCGCGAGCTGCGGGCACTGGTCACGCCGCCATGACACCCAGGCGCCAGACCGGCGTTACCCTGGCTTCGCGCTCGATCATGTCGAGCAGCGCTTCGTGTGCGGCCAGTTCATCGGGAACGACGACAACGGAGATCAGTTGACTGATATCGACCGGACCGAAATTCGCGATCAGCGCATCGTCGAGCACATCGATCACCAGACTGTCCTGGCCACGCGTCATGCAAAGGAAAACGTCTGCCAGGAGGCCGGCATCGAGCAGAGCACCATGCAGCGTGCGATGCGCATTGGACACCGCGTAGCGTTCGCACAGTGCATCAAGTGAATTGCGCTTGCCCGGATGCTGCTCACGGGCATAGTGCAGGGAACAAATCACCTTCAGGCAGTAGTCGGTGAAGCGGTTGCGCCCGGTGCGAGCGAGTTCGGCGTCCAGAAATTCGACATCGAACGCGGCGTTATGAATGATGACGTCGGCGTCCTTGACGAACTCGATCAGGTCATCGGCAATGTCGCCGAACTTCGGTTTGTCTGCGAGAAACTGGCGGTTGATACCGTGCACGGCAAGCGCACCCTCGTCGCAGTCGCGCTCCGGATTCACGTACTGATGAAACCGCCGCTCGGTAATGCGCCGGCCGACGATTTCTATGGCGCCGATTTCGATGATGCGGTGCCCGTCCCTGGTTTCGAGACCGGTAGTCTCGGTGTCGAGCACCACGAGACGCGCAGTCACTCCGCCGCACCCTCCGCGACCGCAGGGTGCGCGTGCTGATGCGATCCCATCCACTTGCCGAGCGCCTGCTCCATGATGGTGTACATCGTGGGCACAACGAACAACGTCAGGAGCGTGCCGAACGTCATGCCGCCGACGATGACCCAGCCGATCTGAATCCGGCTCTCGGCGCCGGCGCCTGAAGACAACGCCAGCGGCACCGCGCCCAGCACCATCGCGCCGGTCGTCATCAGGATGGGACGCAGCCGCAACACGGCGGACTCCCGAACCGCATCGAACAATTGCACGCCGCGTTCCTGCAACTGATTGGCGAACTCGACGATCAGGATGCCGTGCTTGGTAATCAGTCCAATCAGCGTGATCATCCCGATCTGACTGTAGATATTCCAGGTACCGCCGGTCGCCCACAATGCGAACAACGCGCCAGCGGCAGAGAGTGGCACCGACAGCATGATCACGAACGGATCGGCAAAGCTCTCGAACTGCGCCGAGAGCACCAGGTAAATGACGATCAATGCCATCGCCAGGGTCAGATAAAAGCCGCCGCGCGCATCGCGAAACTCGCGCGACTGGCCATTCAGATCCGTCAGCGCATCTGCGGGCAGCACGCGCTCGGCCGTCGCGTCCATCATCGCGAGCGCATCGCCGATCGTATAGCCGGGAGCCAGGTTGGCGGTGATGCTCACCGCGCGCAGCCGCTGGAAGTGATTCAGCGAAGACGGCGACACACCTTCAAGCACAGTCACAACGTTGGCCAGTTGCACCATTGAACCGTCGCGCGCGCGCACATAGATGTCGCTGATGTCGTTCGGCCGGCTGCGGTCGCGCGGGGCCACCTGCACGATCACATCGTACTGCTCGCCGTCACGCTTGAAGCGCGTGATCTGGCTGCCGCCGAGCATCGTCTGCAACGTGCGGCCGACGGTCTCGACCGGGATGCCGAGATCGCCCAGCTTGTCGCGATTGACATCGACGCGCAGCTCGGGCGTATTAAGCCGCAGATCCGACTGCGGGTTCTGCACAATTCCGGTCTTCGAAATCTCGGCGATGAACTGCTGCACGATGCGGTCGAGCTCCGCATACGGCAGCTGCGCCATGATGATGTATTCGACCGGCAGCGAACGCCCCGACTGGCCGAGCGAAGGCGGATTGACCGCGAAGCCGATGATGCCGGGCAGCGTCTGAAACTTCTGATTCAACTCGCGCGCAATGTCCTGCTGCTTGCGCGTGCGCTCCTCCCACGGCTTCAGGCGCAGGATGCCGGTGCCGAAATCGACCGATGGGAAGCCGGCAATCGCGTTGTATGCCGAGGCTTCCGGGATGACCGAAAAAAAGTCTTCTACCGCACGCAGCTGCTCGGACGTGTATTCCACGGTGGCACCCGGCGGAGACTGCATGCGGCCGAAAATGACGCCGCGGTCTTCGAGTGGCGCCAGTTCGGAGCGCAGCAAGGAGAAAAACAGTACGCCGAGCCCCGCAGTGACGCACCACACGACGACCACGATCCAGCGCCGATCAAGCAGCCAGGCGAGCGAGCGAGCGTAGCCATGTGTCAACGCGTCGATCCAGCCTTCGATCATGGTGAACACGCGGCCGTGCTTTTCCTCGTGCTTCAACAGCTTGCTGCACATCATCGGAGACAGGGTCAAGGCGACGAAGCCCGATACCAGCACCGCCCCGGCCAGGGTCAGCGCAAACTCGATAAACAGCCGCCCGGTGCGGCCGGTCGCGAATGCCAGCGGTGCATACACCGCAGTCAGCGTCAGCGTCATTGCCACCACGGCAAACCCGATCTCCTTGACGCCCTTGACCGCGGCGGTCACGCGATCCATTCCGGATTCGACGTTGCGATAGATGTTCTCCAGCACGACGATCGCGTCATCGACCACCAGGCCGATTGCGAGCACCATCGCCAGCAGCGTCAGCGTGTTAATGGTGAAGCCGAACGCGTACATCAACGCAAACGAGCCGACCAGCGCCAGCGGAATCGTCACCAGCGGAATCAGGGTGGCGCGCAGATTGCGCAGGAAAAAGAAAATCACCAACGCGACCAGCAACACGGCTTCGGCAACCGTCGTGAACACGGACTTGATCGAGCGTTCGATAAACACCGAAGAGTCATACGCGACATTGATGCTCATGCCCGGCGGCAACGTCGGGTTGATCTTCAGCAGTTCTGCGCGCAGTGCCTTCGACAGATCGAGCGGATTGGCCGTCGCCTGCTTGATCAGCCCCATGTTGATCGACGGCTTGCCGTTGTAGCGTGCGATCACCCGCTCGCTCGCGGCGCCGATGCCAATGTCGGCCACGTCGCGCAGCCGCACCGGGTAGCCCTTCACATTGGCCACGATCAGATTTTCAAACTGCGCGCGCGTGCTGACGTCGGTCGATGCGACGATCGAAAACTCGCGCTGCGCGGATTCGATGCGGCCCGACGGCAGCTCGATGTTCTGCCGGCGCAGCGCGCTTTCGACATCCTGCGGCGTCAGGCCGTAACCTGCGAGCCGGTCGCGGTCGACGTTGATGCGCATTGCGGTAACGCGCTCGCCGAAGATTCGCACGTCGGCCGCGCCTGGCAGCACCGATAAACGCGGCTTCACATAGCGCGTCAGATAGTCGGACACCTCGAGCGGCGTGCGATCGCCGGCGGCCACCGCCATCCAGATGATCGGGAATGCATCGGCTTCGACCTTGGCGATCACCGGCTCATCGACGGTGTCGGGCAGGCGTGCGCGTACGCGCGCCACCTTGTCGCGCACGTCGGCGGCGGCCGAATCGGGACTGCGTGTAATGCGAAAGCGCACGTCGATATCGCTGCGCTCGGAGCGCGAGCGCGACGTCATCAGTTCGACGCCTTCGATGCCGGCCAGCGAGTCTTCGAGCACCTTGGTGACCTGCGACTCGATCACCTCGGCCGATGCGCCCGGATACGTCGTGTTGACGCTGACCACCGGCTCGTCGATCTTCGGATATTCACGCACGTCGAGCCGCGTGTACGAAATCGCGCCCAGCACCAGCACCAGCAGCGACAGCACGGTCGACAACACCGGGCGGCGAATGCAAATCTCGAACAACGACATGTCAGGAGCGCCGGTCTGTTGCAGGCAGCGAGGCAGGTGAGCGTACGGGCATCTAGACTCCGGCCGCCTGCTTCTTCGGAGCTTCAGGCCGGTCGAGCACCTTGACCGGCTGATCGTCGCGCGAAAGGCGCATGCCGGCCGTAACGACCTGGTCACCCGCCTGCAGCCCGTTGACGATCTCGACCTGTGCATCGCGCCGCACGCCGATTTTCACCGGCACTCGACGGGCTCGACCATCAACCACTTTGTAGACGAAAAATTCCTGGCCCTGCGGCACGATTGCTTCTTCCGGCACCATTAGCGCATTCTTGCGTTCGCCGACGATCACGCGCACTCGCACGAACATCCCGGGCCGCAGAAAGCCGCCGCTGTTATCCAGCCGCGCGCGCATTTCGAGCGAGCGGCCGTTGGCGTCGATGCGCGGGTTAATTGCCTCGACGTGGCCGGTAAAGCGCTTGCCCGGCAGCGCGTCGGCCGCGACTTCGACTTCCTGCCCCGCCTTGATCTGCGTCAGATTGCGCTCGGGCAGCCGAAAATCGACTTTCAAAATCCGCACGTCTTCGAGGTTGACCAGATCGGTGCCGTCCTTGACGTAATCGCCGAGGCTCACGCCGCGAATGCCCACCACGCCGTCAAACGGGGCAACGATCCGCATCTTCGACTGGCGCGCCTGGGCGAGCTTTAATTTCGCCTCGGCCACCTGCGCATTCGAAGCGGCAGTTTCCTGCGCGCTCGAGCTGATGAACTTCCGGCTTGCGAGGTCTTCGCTGCGCTTCAGGTTGGCTATGGCGAGGTCGTATTCGGCCTTCATCTGCGCCACCTCGGCATCATTGAGCGCGGCGTCGAGCGCGATCAGCATCTGGCCCTTGCGCACCGGTTGCCCGTCCTTGAAGCCGATGGCGGCGATGCGGCCCGACACCTCAGGCCGCAGGATCACGCTTTCATTCGACTGCAACGAGCCGACCGCCTGCAAATCTTCCTGCACCGTGGACGGCCTCACTTGAAAGACTTCGACCGCAATCGGCGCCGCGCTTTTGGCGGCGTCTTTGCCTGCCTTGGAGCCCGCATCCGGAGCGCTTGTGCCTTTGACACCGGCCACTGCGTTCGGCCCGGGCGAAAGACGGTCCACTGCAAAGTAGGCAATGACAGCGACAGCCAGCAGCGCGATGACCGCAAAAACGGGAACTCGATTTTTTTTCATCGTGATGAGTTGCGTCCTGCGCAACTCGGCTGCGAATTTAGCACCCGAGCGGGCGCCCCGCCGCTAGGTCAGAGGGTGCGGTTCAGACAGCGATTCGACGCCACGGTTCGCCAGTTCATCCGCCCGCTCGTTGCCCACGTTACCGGCGTGGCCGCGAACCCACCGCCACTGGATCTCATGCCTGGCTGCAACGTCGTGCAAGCGCTGCCACAAATCGGCGTTTTTGACCGGTTTTTTAGCGGCGGTTCTCCAGCCGCGCCGCATCCAGTTCGGCAGCCACTCACTGATTCCCAGCTGAACGTACTGCGAATCGGTATGCACTACCACCCGGCACGGGCGTTTCAGTGACTGCAGCGCCTCGATCACGGCGGTCAGTTCCATCCGATTATTGGTGGTCGGATTCTCGCCGCCGAACAGTTCTTTCTCGCGCTCGCCGTGGATCAGCAACGCACCCCAGCCACCCGGACCAGGATTGCCCTTGCACGCGCCGTCGGTAAATATTTGGACAGGGGCGCCGGATCCAGCCTTTGGCTGCACCGGCAACGGATTGCCTACAAGCTTTACGCTACGTGCGTGTCTCATCGCCGCGCAGCTACGCGGACTTTGTCGTTAGCGGCATCGGGTCCATCGATGACGGCAGAATTCGAGTCGCCGGTCAAGAACGTGCGCGTTGTCGCCACGGGCGCCAGCCGCCGCGCCGGCTCCTCCTTGCCCTTCCAAACGGCACCGATCAGCCGCATGCCGCGCACCCGCTTGACCGCAGTCAGCAGGTAGACCGCGCCAAAGAAGGGCCACCAGCGGTCACCGGCTTTTTCCATGAACTGCCAGCGCGCCAGCCAGCGTTCCTGCCGCACCGACGGCACATAGCACCCGAAGCGCCCGCGCTCGACATCGAATGACAGC
>JBGSWY010000251.1:0-4885 GCA_041751715.1 Burkholderiaceae bacterium | reverse complement strand
AGCCCGAAGACGGTTCGATGGATATTCAACTCGCGCTGGCGCTGATTCGCGCCGGGCGCGCGGCCGAAGTGGTGCCACATCTGCCAAGATTGCTGGAGCAGGTGGCACCGCTCCTGAAGCTGGTGCGACAACAAAAGGAATTGCAGCAGCCGGATCGCGGAGCTCAGGGAGGCTTGCATGACGACGTACAGGGAGTACCACGCAAGGTCACTTCGTGACCCGGCCGGCTTCTGGGCCGAACAGGCGCGGCTGATCGACTGGCGCCAGCCATTCTCACAGGTTCTCGATTACTCGAAGCCGCCGTTTGCAAAGTGGTTTGTCGGCGGCACTACCAACCTCTGTCATAACGCCATCGACCGCCACCTGGCGGAGCGCGGCGATCAGCCCGCGCTGATCTACGTCTCGACCGAGACCGGCGAAGAAAAAACCTACACGTATCGACAGCTGTACCGCGAAGTCAACCGGATGGCCGGCATGCTGCAGGGCCTCGGAGTCGCGCGCGGCGACCGTGTGCTGATCTACATGCCGATGATTCCGGAAGCCGCGTTCGCGATGCTGGCATGTGCGCGCATCGGCGCGATTCATTCGGTCGTGTTCGGCGGCTTCGCATCGGTCAGCCTTGCGACTCGCATCGACGATGCGCAGCCCAAGGTAATAGTCTCGGCCGATGCCGGATCGCGTGCCGGGAAAGTGGTGCCGTACAAGCCGCTGCTCGACGAAGCGATCGCGCTGGCGAAGTTTCCGCCGGCGAAGGTACTGCTGGTCGATCGCAAGCTGGCGGAGATGAAGCATGCGCCCGGGCGCGATGTGGACTACAGCACACTGCGCGTGCAACACATGAACGACGAAGTGGCGTGCGAGTGGCTGGAATCGAGCGAGCCCAGCTACATCCTGTACACGTCGGGCACCACCGGCAAGCCGAAGGGCGTTCAACGTGACACCGGCGGCTACGCGGTCGCGCTCGCTGCCTCGATGCGCGACATTTTCTGTTGCCAGCCCGGCGAAACCTATTTCTCCACCAGCGATATCGGCTGGGTTGTCGGTCACAGCTACATCGTTTATGCCCCGCTGACTACCGGATGCGCCACCGTGATGTACGAGGGCCTGCCGATCCGGCCCGATGGCGGCATCTGGTGGAGCATCGTCGAGAAGTACAAGGTCAACGTGATGTTCTCGTCACCGACCGCGATTCGCGTGCTGAAGAAGCAGGACCCGGCGCTGCTGAAAAAGTACGACTTATCGAGTTTGCGACTGTTGTTTCTCGCCGGCGAACCGCTCGATGAGCCCACCGCCCGCTGGATTACCGACGGCATCGGCAAACCGGTGATCGACAACTACTGGCAAACCGAGACCGGCTGGCCGATTCTCGGAATCTCGCGCGGCGTCGAGGCATTGCCGTCGAAGTTCGGATCGCCAGGCGTTCCGGCCGCGGGGTATTCGGTCAAGATTTTTAACGAGTCCACCGGTGAAGAGATCACCCAGGCGAACCAGAAAGGCGTGGTCGCGATCGAAGGTCCGCTGCCGCCGGGTTGCATGAGCACCGTGTGGCGTGACGACCCACGTTTCCAGCACACCTACTGGACCAGCGTGCCGAATCAGAATGTCTATTCGACGTTCGACTGGGGAATTCGCGACGCAGACGGCTACTTCTTTATCCTGGGCCGCACCGACGACGTGATCAACGTGGCCGGCCACCGGCTCGGCACGCGCGAGATTGAAGAATCACTGTCGTCGCATCCGAACATCGCCGAGGTCGCCGTGGTGGGCGTTGCCGACCCGCTGAAAGGCCAGGTGGCGCTGGCCTTTGCAATCCTGAAGGATCCGACGCAGGCGGACACGCAGCAGAAAAGGTTCGCGCACGAAGGCGAGATGATGAAGGTGGTCGACACCCAGCTCGGCGCGGTGGCGCGACCCGCGCGTGTGCATTTCGTCAGCGTGCTGCCGAAGACCCGATCCGGCAAGTTGTTGCGTCGCTCGATCCAGGCACTCGCCGAGGGCCGCGATCCGGGAGATCTGACAACGATCGAAGATCCCACAGCGCTTGAACAGATCAAGATTGCCATTCACGCGTGACCTTCAACTACGCCCTGTCCAGCTGGGTCCTGCCGCCGACCTCGCTGATTGCAGCGACACTGATCGGCGTGCTGCTGCTGAAGCGACGACGAGCCGCAGGCGTCACGCTGATCGTCGGTTCGCAATTGCTGCTATTCGCGCTTTCGATGCCGGTCGTTGCCAACGCGCTGGCGCGCACGCTGGAGCCGCCGCCGGCATCGCTGGACGCAATCAAACGCACGCAGGCCATCGTCGTGCTCGGCGGTGGACGCAATCGCGGCGCCCCGGAATGGGGTGGCGAAACGGTCAACGATTACACGCTGCAGCGTGCCCGTTATGGCGCGAGGCTCGCGCGCGAGACCGCTTTGCCCTTGTACGTCAGCGGCGGCAGACCCGACGGCGGCATAGCGGCGGAAGGTACGCTGATGCAGGATCTGCTGACGCGGGAGTTCAGCGTGCCGGTCAGATGGGTCGAGACCGCTTCTGAGAACACACGAGAGCAGGCGCTGATCACGGCGCAGGATCTGCATCAGCATCAGATCGCCCGCGTTGCACTCGTGACAACTGCCGTGCATATGCCGCGTGCGCAACGAGCGTTCGAGCTGGCCGGGTTGGCGGTGACGCCGGCTCCAACCGATTACACCGGGCAGCGTCCGTTCGGGCCGTATCAACTGATCCCCGGGCCGCGCGCATTGCGTGACTCCCACATCGCCTTGCGTGAGTGGGCGTCGCAGCTTCATCATCATGTACTGCTGTATTTCAACTAGGCGAAGCCAATGAAAACCAAACCACTGTTGACACTTGAAGATGCGAAGCGCATGGGCGCCGCTGCGGAGGCCGAAGCGTTAAAGAATCAATGGAGCGTCGTCATCGCAGTCTGCGACGATGGCGGTCACCTGCTGCTACTGCACCGGCTTGACGGCGTTGCGCCGATTTCATCGGAGATCGCACCCGCCAAGGCGCGTGCCGCCGCACTCGGAAAACGCGAAACGAAGCTGTATGAGGACATGATCAATCAGGGCCGAACCGCGTTTTTGTCCGCTCCGCTCGCCGGGATGCTTGAAGGCGGCGTGCCGATCGTTGTCGAAGGCCAGGTCGTCGGTGCGATCGGTGTCTCGGGCGTCAAATCGAATGAAGATGCGCAGGTGGCTAAAGCGGGAGTTGCGGCGCTTTAGGGCGGTCGTAAATTTCGCGATGCCGAGTTCCAGCCTACGCGTCGGTACGGGTCAGGTTATCGTCGCACTTGCGGCGCGCCGCCCGCGCTCCATATCGATCGACGCGATCAGCAGCAAGCCGATCACGAAAAATCCGCCGGTGATCATCATGCCGAGCCGGTAATTGTCGTCGGTCAAATACAGGACGGCTCCGTACGTCAGCGGCCCGACGATTGCCGCCACCTGCACCGACAACGTCCACAGTCCGTAGAACTCCGCCAGCCGCGTGGCCGGGGCGAACAGGCCGGTCATCGCACGCCCGGCCGACTGGCTAGAACCCATTGCAAGACCCGCGAGATTGGCGGCGACCCAGAAAAGCGCTGCTGTCGTGGCGACCGATGCGACCGCCGTCATCGCGATCCACAGCAGCAGCGTCAACGCCAGCGCGCGCTTGTGACCGAGCTTGTCCTGCACGTAGCCGAACGCGAACGCACCGATCGCCGCCGTGATGTTGACCACCGCGATCAGCGCCATCGTCTGCTCAAACGAAAACTTCATCACTTCCTGCGCATAGATCGCGGCCAATGCGATCACGACGGCGACACCGGCCTGGTAGAAAGCGCCGCACACCAGCAACCGTGCGAAATCCTGATAACGACCGATGTTCTTCAGCGTCGCACCCAGCCGCGACATCGAGTCGCGAACGACGTCAATACTCTTCTGTGCCTGCGACACGGCCCGCTCTCTCAGAATGAATAGCGTCGGCAGCGCAGCCAGCGCAAAAATCCCTGCGGTGATCAACATCGTGACCGGAACGAAGTGTTCCGCGTCCAGGCCCTGCGCGCGCGCCCATATCACGTACGCCAGACAAACCGCCAGCGTGAGCAGACCGCCGAGGTAACCGAAGCTCCAGCCCCAGCCGGAGACCTTGCCCAAAGCTTGCGGCCGCGCGATCTCCGGCAGGAACGCTCCGATAAGGGAGACACCAACCTGAAAGAAGAAATTCGAGATGACAATGGCGACGACCGCGATGGCCACATCGCCACGCCCAGCCAGTGCCAGCGCTGCGGTGAAAAGCACGCAGCCGATCGTCGATACGCGCAGCAACCATTGCTTGCGTGCGCGAAGGTCTGCGTACGCGCCGATGATCGGCATCGCAATCAGCACTGCAGCGTTCGACAGCGCGAGCGCGACTATCCATAGCCGGGTGCCCCACTCCTCGCCATTGGCAACGACGCCGACGAAGTACGCACTGAACACCGCTGTCAGGACCACGGTCGTATAGCCCGAATTCGCGAAGTCGTAGGCCGCCCACGAAACCACTTCACGCGGCCGCACGCCTGGGTTCAGCGCAGAGGGGTCAAAGACCCGGGCAGCGAACCGTGAGAACTGACGTTTAGGCGCTAGCAGCACGCGCCATCTTTACACGTTTCACATTTCACCATTCACGTTCCGCTGCTTCTTATACTGCCGCCATGGCCACCCGCGACTTCGACCGCATCGACCGCAGCATCCTGGAAACGCTGCAGCTCGAGGGACGCATCACCAACCAGGAGTTGTCCGAGCGCGTTGCGTTGAGCCCCCGTGCGTGCCTCGAGCGCGTGCGGCGGCTGGAGCGCGCCGGCGTCATCTCCGGCTATATGGCGCTGGTCGAGCCGCGCAAGCTGGGCGGGCTGTTG
>JBGSWY010000250.1:0-1512 GCA_041751715.1 Burkholderiaceae bacterium | reverse complement strand
AGTCCGGCCGGCAGCGGCGCTGCGCCGCGTATGGCGCCAGCCGGCAGCGCCTGACCGGGAACGATGAAGACGATCGGCTGTGCTTGTGTCGCCATGGGTTCGGTCCTGGTGTGTCAGCCGCGCGTGCGCCGGCGCGCACGGGTTTCTGGTGTCCTGGCTTTTCTTACGAGTGTCTCCACCGCGCCGCGCTGGCGCGCTGTGGCAGGGGCGCGAACGATAAAGCTGTTGTTGACCCAGCCTTCGATATCGGTAGGGCCTTCGACTTCGACTTTGCTCCAGCGGTCACCCGGCTGCATCAGCACCACGGTCGCACCCTTTTTCAGCGGCGGCGCCACCGAATCGAACGACGCGTCGGGACCTCGGCGTATGTTCAGAGTGTTGGCCGTCACCACGTAGCGCGGCGGCGCATCCTCGCTGCGGCCGTGCACGCGACTCGCGATGGCGGCCAGCGGAAACGCTGGTCCAGGGTCCTGCTTGCGTCCGCGCGCAATGTCATCGTGGCCAAGCACATCTTCCAGCCCGTAGTGCTCGACCAGCAATTCCGCCAGCTCGAGCGCACGCGAGATCTGTGCTTCCGGATACGCATGCCAGAAGCGCACCCCGCCGCCATGCTTATGTTCGGCCAGCATGACTTCGCTGGCGGAGTACTCCTTGCCGAACCAAGCGACGAACTTGTCGCCGATACGATCCATCCGGCCCGCGTTGTCCATCTCGATACCGATTGACCAGTGGTTCAACCCCGCCAGTCCGTTCCACTCGCTCACGCCCGCATGCCAGGTGACGACGTCGAACGGCGCGAGCTGCACGATGCGCCCGTCGCGCGCCAGCACCAGATGCGCCGACGCACCGCCACGCGACTTACGCGCACACAGCGACTCCACCGAGCTGTCGCACGATCGGCCGGCGGTGTAATGGAAGACGAGGTAGCGCGGCCTCAGCGTGCCGCCGCAATTCGGCGTGGCGCGGAAGCTGACGCCATCGCCGACGAGGCGGTGATTTCGGATGCTCAGCATGCAAACGTTCAGACCTGGAACGGCCGCTGTGCGACAAAGCGCGCGACGTCGCCCAGCAGATACAAATTGGGCGTCTGCGTTGAAGACATGCCGGCGCGGATCGCCGCATGGAAGCTCGCATAGCTGCCCTGGTAGGCGCCGAGGTTCCACACCTGCAGCAGCTGAGCGGTAAACGCGCCGTTCTGGTCGCCGTCCATCGAGGTCTGGTTGTCCTGGCACCCGGAGATCAGGATCACCGCCGCTTTGAACTTGCGCACGATGCCGCTCACTCGACCGCTGCTGACGCTGAGGTTCGACAGCACCGCGTCCGGATCGGCGATGCTTACTTTGCCGGCCGATTTGGTGATGTCCTTCTGCAGCTTGTCGTAGAACGCCTGGTGCTGCGCGTAGACACGCCGGCCGACCTCGATCGGCATCATCTTCGAGCGCGCGGTGCCCGGCACAGCATCCGTGCTCGGCACGCGGGCCCGCGTGACCGTGCCCGAATGGCAGCTGTCGG
>JBGSWY010000249.1:0-17181 GCA_041751715.1 Burkholderiaceae bacterium | reverse complement strand
GCGGCGCTACCGGTCCGGTGCGAATTGCGCTCGGCGCAGCGATCGTGCTGATCGTCGCCGCGGTCGCGCTCGAGGGCTATGGTCACTGGCAATCCGGCCTGCGTCCTTCCGCGTCGGGCTACGCGGCGGTCGTTTACATGACGGTTTCGCTGCAGGGATTTTTCGCGGCTGTCGTCACCACGATGGCGCTGTATACGCTGGCCCGCTCGCTCGCCGGCATGCTCAATGCCGAGCGGCGCTCGACGTTCGACAACACGATGTTGTTCTGGCATTACACCGCAGCGCAGGGCTTGATTGGGCTGGCACTGGTGCACGGCTTTCCGCGTTTGATCGGTTGATCGATGACGCGCGAACCTTCGTTCGCATTGACGACGCTGCGCATGTTCTCCGGCGTCATTCTATGGGCCGCGCACTTCGTCGGGATCTACGCGTTCACCGCGCTCGCCTGCACGCGTGGCTTTGATTCGGCGGTGCCGGGAGTGATCGTGATCGCCACTGGCGTTGCGGTGCTGGTTGCGCTGCTGATCGCGCGCACTGCGTGGCGCCGGGAAAATTTTGCCGACTGGATGACGGTGAGTGTCGCCGCAATCGCGGTGCTCGCGATGTGCTACGAGATGTTCGCGCTGCTATGGGTGCCGGTGTGCGGCGGTCGCTAAACCTGCGCGCACTGCGAGCGAGCGCCGGCTGCATGCTTTTCTTTGCCGCATCGAATGCGCAGGCGCATCGGATCGACGATCCGGCGGACCATCTTCTGACGCTGCTGACGACGATCGCGCTGCTCGCATCGGCCGCGGCCTGGGTGCTCGGCGTGCGCGTTCTGCGCCGTCGCGCGCATCCAGTGTCACGACGCCGGATCGCGGCGTTCGCGGCCGGCTGGAGCGTGCTGGCGATTGCGCTGCTGTCGCCGCTCGACCGCTGGGGCGAAGAGCTCTTCTCGCTGCACATGGTGCAGCACGAAGTGCTGATGCTGATCGCTGCGCCTCTAATCGTTGCGAGCAGGCCGCTGGCTGCGTTCGCGGCCGCGTTTCCGCGCACGTGGCGATATGTTGCATCGTGGCCGCTTGCGTGGCGCGCTGCGACCGCGCCGGCGACGGCATGGAGCTTGCACGCAGTTGCGATCTGGGTCTGGCACGCGCCTCCGCTGTTCGACGCCAGTGTGAACAACACGTGGGTACACGCCGCGCAACATGCGAGCTTTGTCTTTTCCGCGCTCATTTTCTGGTACGCGTTGTTCGTGGCGCAGTATCGCGCCATGACGATCATCTATCTGTTGACCACCGCGATTCACACCGCTGTGCTCGGCGCACTGATCACGTTCGCGCCGCAGCCGCTCTACCTCGCCTACGCGCACACCACCACAGCGTGGGGGCTGACTGCGCTCGAAGACCAGCAGCTCGGCGGTCTGATTATGTGGGTGCCCGCCGGATTCGTTTTTTTATTGGCCGGACTGGTCCTGTTCAGCCGCTGGCTCGACGCCGCCGCGCGCCGCAGCGAGACATGAAGCCCGTAATGCTATCGCTCGCGTTGCTGCTCGCCGCGTGCGGCGATGCGCCTCGCCCTCAGCCTGCGGGAGACGCCGACAACGGCCGGCTGCTGCTTAGGCAGTACGGTTGCGGCGCCTGCCACCACATCCCCGGCGTGGCGGTGGCCGACGGCAACGTCGGGCCGCCGCTCGATCACATGGGAGTGCGCGTCTATATCGCCGGTGTCCTACCGAATACACCGGCCAACATGATTCATTTCATTCGCGCCCCGCAGGCGGTCGATCCGTTGACGGCGATGCCCGATCTGGCCGTGTCGCACGCGCACGCGCAGGACATGACCGCCTATCTCTTCTCGCTGCAATGAAGCGATGAAAAGATACGCGCTGGGCGCGGTCGCAGCGGTCGTCGTTTCGGCCGCCGGCGTCGGCGCATTTGTCTATTCCGGTATCTACGACGTATCGGCGACCGATCAGCACACGCCGCCGGTGTACTGGTTGCTCGAGAACGTTACCCGGCGCGCGGTTATCACGCATGCGAAAACGATCGATGTGCCCCCCTTGGACAGCCCGGCGCTGGCCGAGCGCGGCCTTCGCCTGTACGACGAACACTGTGTCCAGTGCCACGGTGCGCCGGGCGTGGCGCCGGCGCCGTTCGCGCTCGGTTTGTTGCCGGCGCCGGCCAACCTTGCGGCTACCGCGCAGGTGTGGACGCCGGCCGAACTGTTCTGGACCGTCAAGTACGGGTTCAAGATGACCGGCATGCCGGCGTGGCAGTTTCGGCTGCCTGAGCAGGACATCTGGGCGATCGTCGCCTTCGTGCACCAGCTGCCTTCGATCTCACCGGTGGAGTACAAGCAGTTGAAGCGCTTGTCGGCGCCGCTGAAAGCGCCACCCGCGGAGACCGCCGACGCTTCCGAAGTCGACATCGAGCGCGGCAAGACCGCGCTGTTGCAATACATGTGTTTGACGTGCCACGAGATACCCGGCGTGATCGGCGTGCAGGCGCACGTCGGTCCGCCGCTCACGGGCATCGGCAATCGCGCGTTCATTGCGGGCGTGCTGCCGAACACGCCGGAGAACATGATCCGCTGGCTGCGCGATCCGCAGGCAGTCGACCCGCGCACCGCGATGCCGGATCTGTACGTTACCGAGCGCGATGCACGCGACATCGCCGCTTACCTGGCTACGCTGCGATAGGGCGCGATGTCGGCCGCGAGAAAGTGGATCTCCATCGGCGTCGGCGCGGTCGTTTTGCTGATGGCCCTTATCGCGGCTTTCATCGATCCGCTGTTGCGTCACATCGCAGTGCAGACGGTCACCGGCGCCAGCGGGCGCCAGCTGGCGATCGCGGGCGACTTCAACGTCGACTTCTTTCCATGGCCGCCGCGCGTGCGCGCCGAAGGCGTGAGCTTCGCGAACGCCGAGTGGGGCACCGAGCCGATGATGCTCGAAGTCGAGGTGCTCGAATTCACGATCGAGGTGCTTGCGCTGCTGCGCGGCGAACTCGTCGCGCCTGAAGTGATCGCAAGTAGTCCGCGCGTCGTACTCGAACGCCGCGAAGGAAGGCGCAACTGGATTTTGTCGCGCGACCAGTCGGGCGCCGAAACCGGCGTTCACATCGGACGGCTTGTGGTCAACGGCGGCGCCCTGACTTATCGCGACCCGGCAGCGAAGACCGAGCTCTATCTCGGCATTGCCACCAATCCTGAAAGTGCGCAGCCGGATACCGCAACGACTTTCAGCGTCAACGGCCGTCTTCGCGGCGTGCCGCTATCGGCATCGGGCAGCGGCGGCGAAGTGCTCGCGCTGCGCGATACATCGCAGCCGTTTCCGATCGACATGCGCTTTCAGCTCGCAGCGGTGCGCGGCACGGTCGACGGAACCGTCAGCGGGCTGACGGCGCTGAGCGCACTCGATCTCGCCGTCAATCTGTCCGGCAAGAACCTGGCGCAGCTCCGTCCGCTGGTCGACGTTGCTGTCGACGTACCCGCCTTCAAGGTCGCGGGACAGTTGTCGCATCGCGAGCAACAATGGAGCATCAGCCGCTTCGACGCTTCGATCGGCGACAGTCATCTTGCCGGCTCGCTGCAGGTCGACTTTGCCGGCGCAAAGCCGATGTTCGGCGGCAACGTGTCGTCGAAGCTGATCGACTTCGACACACTCGATCGCGTGCTGGAGTCGAATGCCAAAGAGAACTCGCAAACCAACGGCGGATTCAAGCGGCTGCGCGAAGTCAACGGCAAGCTTCAATTTGCGCTCGATCGCATTCGCGACGCCCCGCTACCGCTCGACAGCGCGACGGGCACGCTGCAGGTGCGCGACGGCGTGGCCACCGTCGACTTGTCGACGCTCGGCCTCGCCGGGGGCAGGATCACATCGAACGTTCGCGTCGATGCAACGCAGACGCCTTCGGCGGCGCAGGTATCGGCGCGCATCGAAGGCATGACGATGAGCAAACTGTTTCCTTCGAGCTCGCTCGCGCACGGCATCGGCGCGCTCGGCGGCAAGCTGCAGTTGACCGCGCAGGGTGACTCGTACGACCGCATGCTGTCGACGGCCGACGGCAGCGCCGAGTTCGTGATCACCGGGGGCGAGATCGGCGCGCCGCTGCTCGAGCTGCTGCAGCTCGACCCGGGCTCGGTGCTGCGCTACATGTTTGGCAGCCGTTCGAACGTCCCGCTCGAATGCGCCATCGCGCAATTCAAGATCGACAACGGCGTGATGCGCACCCAGACCTTCGTCATTGACACGCCGAGCGTGACAGTGGTGGTCGAAGGCACGATCAATCTGGCCGGGCGCACGCTCGACCTGACGGCGAAGCCGGTATCAAGCGGCTTCCGCCTGTTCAGCGCGCCGGTACCGGTGCACATCAGCGGCAGCTTCAGCAAACCGGATGTGCAGGCCGATACGTCGTCGGTTTTCGCGCGCGGCGGCGCAGCGCTGCTGCTCGGGCTGATCAATCCGCTCGCCGCGCTGCTGCCGCTGATCGACCTCGGCGGCGAAACAGCCGCTCAATGCTCGGAACTGCTGAAGAAAGCGGAGGCGGCAAAGCCCGGTAGATAAACGGCAAGAACGCAAGAGTAACGCCTTCCTGCCAGTGTCAGATCCGCGCGGCGGGCTCAGCTGCTGCTCGGCAGCGTCGCAAGTGTGAGACTGGATCATTTCTTTTGTGGCTGGCTCCTGCATTCTGGGTTGAAGAGGGACCCAAGGGCGCAGCAAAGCATGTGCGGCTGCCGCCGGGAGCGGTTCGCTGGGCAGGTGCGATGACTGCGAGCGCTACTGGTTGCGCGCAACGGGACAACCCTGACAGCCAATCATCGCAGCGCCCCGGAATACGGCCAGCTCTAGATTCGCGCCGCGCAAATCGGTGCCGGTCAGGTTCGCATTCTCCAGCCGGGCGCCGCGCAGATCGGCCTTGCGCAGGTCTGCGTTGCGCAGATCGGCATCGCGCAGGTTTGCGCGCGTCAGGTTGGCGCCTTGCAGACGCGCGTGATCGAGCTGCGTGTAGCGTAGATCGGCCGCATTCAGAGTTGCGCCGGTCAGGTCGGCTTCGACCAGCTCCGCGCTCGCCAGAGTTGCTTTCGCTAGATTGGCATCACGCAGATCGGCACCGTTCAAGTTGACGTAGCGCAAATCGGCGCCGCTTAGGTCCGCTCGCCGCAAATCGGCACCCTCCATGTTGGCGCTGGCGAAACCTGCGTTATCCAGTTGGCCTCCGCTTAGATTAGCGCCGCGAAAATCAGAGTTCCAGAATTGACCGAGGCTCAGGTCCGCTCGCTGCAAATCGGCGCCGCGAAAATCGGTTTCGGTGCAGATTGCGCCTGACCTGATCGTGCAATCGCCGATCTGGCGTTGCTGTTGTGCGCGCCCTTCCGTTGCCGGGAACGACAACACCATTACCAGGGCAAGCAGTTGAAAGCTGTCAGAGATGTGCATCACCGGCTGAGCGCAAGCTACGTGCCCGTGCAGCGAAGGGATTACTCGTACTTTCACGCGGTCTTGGTGTTGCATGACCGCCGGCGAGTCGGGATCGGCACTTGCACCCAGCTCCTTATGACCATCGACTTCGCGTGCTCGCTGACTGCAGCGCCAGTCCCTCTCGCGCACGCGTGGGAACACACCGTCGGCAGCGGCCGCGCCGTACTGGCTTTGCGCGCGGACTGGTGCGAGCAATTGCGCCGGGCGCATCTGGAGCTGGGGTTTCGCCACGTTCGCTTTCACGGCATGCTCGATGACGACATGGGCACGCTGACGTGTCAGCAGGAGAAACTTCTTTATCAGTTTTTCAACATCGACAGCATCTTCGACTATCTGCTGTCGATCGGCATGCAGCCGTTCTGCGAGCTCTCTTTCATGCCGGCCACCCTCGCCTCCGGTAACACGACCGTGTTCCAGTTCAAGGGCAATGTCACGCCGCCGAAGGACTACAGACAATGGGGCACGCTGATCGACAAGCTGGTGCGGCACTGGATCGAGCGCTACGGCATGAACGAGGTCGCGCAGTGGAATCTGGAGGTGTGGAACGAGCCTAACCTCGAAGCGTTCTGGACCGGTGGTATGGACGGCTATTACGAGTTGTACCGCACGACCGCCGAAGCGATCAAGAACATCGATCCGCAGCTCAAGGTCGGCGGTCCGTCGAGCGCGCAGAGCGCGTTGATTCCGGAATTTCTCGCGCAATGCGAGCAACACAAGCTGCCGGTGGATTTCGTCACTACGCACTACTACCCGACCGACGCGTTCGGCAAGATCGGCGCGGACACCATCACTCAACTCGAAAACGCACCGCGCGACGTGATGCGGCAACGAGCCGAAGAGGCATGCAAACAGTCGCGCGGTCTACCGCTTTACTACACCGAGTGGAACGTCAGCTCGAACCCGCGCGATACGCTGCACGACCAGCCGTTTGCCGCTGCGTTCGCCGCCAAGATCGCGCTGTCGGTCGATCCGTTCGTGCAGGGCTACAGCTTCTGGACCTTTACCGATATCTTCGAGGAGAACTTTTTTCCGGCCAAGCCGTTTCACGGCGGCTTCGGCCTGTGCAACGTGCATGGAATTCCAAAGCCTGTGTATCGCGCGTTCCAGTTGCTGCACGGCCTGGGCAATCGGCTTTATCCGGTTAATGGCGCGCACGCCACGGTCGAAGTCTGGGTCAGCGGCGGCGATGACTGCGTCACGGTGTTCATCACCAATTACGCGATGCCGCGGCATGAGATTGCCTCCGAAGCGGTACGTGTCCGAATCACTGGTGCGGCGCGGCCATTGTCGGCGATGCTTTCTCGCATCGATGAAGATCATGCCAACCCGCAGCGTGCGTGGAAGGAAATGGGTCAGCCGGATCATCCGAGTCAGCGCCAGGTTGACACGCTATACGCCGAATCGGCGCTGCGGCCCGCGCCACATCCTCTGCATGTGACCGACGGCTCGATCGATTTTGACGTCGTGATGCCGCCGCAATCGGTCGCGGCGCTGAAGATCGAACTCGCGTCCGGGTAGCGCGGTGCAATCACAACAGCACGAGATGCTGCGGACGTTGCAGCGCGACTCGTTCACTTATTTCATCCACAAGAGCAATCCGGCCAACGGCCTGGTGCTCGATAAATCGCACGACAACTGGCCGGCGAGCATCGCCGCGACCGGTCTCGCGCTGGCGGCGTATCCGAGCGGAGTCGAATGCGGCTTCATTGAGCGCGAAGACGCGCTGCAAAGAACGCTTGCCACGCTGAGATTTTTTACAAACGCGCCGCATGGCCCACAGCCCGACGCCACCGGCTACAAGGGCTTCTACTATCACTTCCTCGATATGAACACCGGCCGGCGCGCCCGGCGCTGCGAGCTCTCCAGCGTGGACACGGCGTTCCTGCTCGCCGGCATGCTCGCCGCGGCTGCGTACTACCAGCGCGAGACGGCGAACGAGGATGAAGTACGTCGGCTTGCCGACGCGCTGTATCGCAAAGCAGATTGGCAATGGATGCAGAACGGACAAGCCGCCGTCAGCCACGGCTGGAAACCGGAAAGAGGCTTTCTGCCTTATCGCTGGAAGGGCTACGACGAAGCGCTGATCGTCTACCTGCTCGGGCTCGGATCGCCGACGCATCCGCTGTCGGCCGACAGTTATTCAGCCTGGGCTTCGACCTACAAGTGGAAGAAGATCTACGACATCGAATTTCTGTATGCCGGGCCGCTGTTCATCCATCAGCTCTCGCATGTGTGGATCGACTTTCGCGGTATCCGCGATGCTTTCATGCGCGACCACGACCTCGACTATTTCGAGAACAGCCGGCGCGCGACATTGGTGCAGCAGCGATACGCGATTCGCAATCCGCGCGAGTTTGCGCACTACGATCAGTTCTGTTGGGGCATTACCGCCAGCGACGGTCCGGGCCCGCGCACGATGCTGATCGACGGCATCCAGCGCGTGTTCTACGACTACATCGCGCGCGGCGCGCCCTATGGTCCGGACGACGGCACGCTGGCGCCATGGGCGGTAGTCGCGTCACTGCCGTTCGCACCCGAGATCGTGCTGCCCACGATCGAGAACTACGAGCGTATGCAGCTGCACGAAGCGCAGCAGTATGGTTACAAGGCGACGTTCAATCCCACGTTTCCGGATCAGTCGGAACATGAATACGGCTGGGTGTCGCCGTATCACTTTGGCCTGAATCAAGGGCCGATCACGATGATGATCGACAACTACGTTTCGGGATTTCTGTGGCGGCTGATGCGGCAGTGTCCGTATCTGGTGAACGGTCTGAGACGCGCGGGATTTCGCGGAGGGTGGCTGGATGGTTGACCGTGCGATGCAGTTCTTCACACCCTTCAGACTCTCGTTGATGAGGGTCTAATGGTCCTTTCCGGTTTTTTCAGACTGAGCCTTGAACCGCTTGAGATCTGTCAGTCCTACGGACGGTCAACCCGCGTAGGCCATCGTGGTCAGCAGCGCCAGCGCCGCCTGCCGCGAATCCAGCCTCGTGTGCTGCACCACGACCGGCACGTCGGATTCGATCAGACTCGCGAAGTCGGTGTCGCGCGGAACCGGCTGCGGGTCTTGCAGATCGTTGAAGCGGACATGCGATGTGCGGCGCGCCGGCACCGTGACCCGATACGGCCCTACCGGTTCGCGATCGGAGAAGAACAGCGTGATGCTGACATGAGCGTCTTCGTCGGATGCGTTCAACATGCACACCGTTTCGTGGCTGGTCAACTGCGGCTCTGGGCCTGTGCTGGTGGGCGGGATGTAGCCTTCGGCGATCGCCCAGCGCCGGTGTCCGATCGGGGTCATCACATTCCTTACCAAATAATGGTCGCTGCCACGGTTGCCGCGAACGCGATTGCAATCGCGCCGAGCGTCACGCCCAACGCGTGCATCTTCAGCCACATCTGCACGCTGCGGCTTTTCGCTTGAGCGTCGAAGCGGCCATGGGCGCCGGCATCACCGGGCAGCGCGTGCCACAGGTTGATCTGCCGATCGTCCTCGATCTTCTGATCGGACATCTGCCCTGCGTAACCCGCGCTCGCCAGGTAACGATCGATAAAGCCGGGCATGAACTTGTTCGCCCACACTGCCTTGACGGTCGGAAATCCAACATTGACTTCGCGCCGGCGCTCGTGCGCGGCCCAGAAGATCGCTTCGGCCGCGACCTCCGGCTGAAAAATCGGCGGCACCGGTTGCGGCTGGCACGGCATGCGCGTTTTGCACCAGTCAAACTGCGGCGTGTTGACTGCGGGCAGATGCACCATCGTTACGTGCACGTGGCTGGCATCGTGCAGCAACTCGCTGCGCAGAGAGTTGGTAAAGCCGCGCAACGCGTGCTTAGCCGCGCAGTACGGCGCCTGCAGCGGGATCGCGCGGTACGCGAGCGCGGAGCCGACCTGCACGATCACGCCGTGATCGCGCGGCAGCATGTGTTTGAGCGCGACCATCGTGCCATACACCGCGCCGAGGTAGGTCACGTCGGTCACGCGCTTGAATTCATCGACGGTCGCAAGCTTGATCGGCGTGACTACAGTGACCATCGCATTGTTGATCCAGATGTCGATCGGCCCGAATGCCTGCTCGACCGATGCGGCGGCCGCTTCGATCTGATCGTGCTGGCTGACGTCGGTCGGCAATGCCAGTGCTTTGCCGCCCATAGATTCGACTTCCTTGCGCGCGCCCTCCAGTCCTTCTTCGCCGCGCGCCAGCAGGCCGATGTGCGCGCCGCGCCGTGCGAATGCCTGCACCGTGGCGCGTCCGACGCCGGCGCTGGCGCCGGTGATCACAACGACTTCGGGTTTATCCCGTTGGCTCACTCGCCATCCCGGTAAGTGCCGCCCACTTTGCCGAGCTGGCGTTCTTCGGCGATCGGCTCGCTCGGGCCATAGGGGTGGCCGCCGAAGCCATGGCGCATCATCGCAATCGCGCGCGCCCAGTTTTGCTGATCGTCACGCGAGGCGAACAGTTGCATGACCGCGGCGGAGATCACGGGAATCGGAGTTTCCATCTGCAGCGCGTCGGCGACCAGCCAGTTGACTTCGCCGGTGTCTTCGACAAACGGCGGAATCTCGCGCATGCCGTCGCGCTTCGCATAAGCCTCGTGCATCAAGTCGATCAGCCAGCCGCGAATCACCGAGCCATGGCGCCAGCACGAAAGCACCGATTCGACCTTGAGCGGCGCGTGATAGCGCTCGAGCAGGTCGACGCCCTCGCCGATCGCCTGCAGCATGCCGAACTCGATGCCGTTGTGAACGAGCTTGACGAAGTGGCCCGCGCCGGGCGGTCCCGCGTGCACGTAACCGCCTTCGACCGCCAGCTCGATCAACATCGGCTCGATTCGCTCGACCGCTTTGCGCTCGCCGCCGGCCATGAAGCAGGCGCCTTCACGTGCGCCGTCGACGCCGCCGCTGGTGCCGAGATCGACCAACTCGATGCCGCTCTCTGCAAGCTTGCGATGGCGGCGAATCGAATCGCCCCAGTAGGAATTGCCGCCGTCGACGATTACATCGCCCGGCTCGAGAACGCCGGCCAGCTCATCGAGCAGCGTATCTATCGTCGGACCGGCGGGGATGTAGACAAACACCGCGCGCGGCGCGCGCAGCCCGGTTTTCAAAACTGACAGTTGCTTCGCCTCGACCACGCCCGCTTGTTTCAGCTCGTTCCGCAAGCCCGCCGGATCGAAGCCGACCACTTTGATGCCTTTGCCCCGCGCCTGCAAAGCGAGCCCGCCGCCGATGCGGCCGAGGCCTACTACGCCAAACTCACGATTAACGTCCTTCATACATGAAGCGACAAGCAAATCCCGCACCGAACGCGGGAATGCGGCTTGCAGAACGCGTGCTGTGCAACCCGACATCAATTCAACCGCCGGCGTGGTGCTGATCACCGGCTATAGCGGCGCGATCGGCAGCGCGCTGGCCGCGCGATTGCGACAACGCTATCGCGTAGCCGGGCTCGACGTCAGCTGCAAGGATGACGATGCCGATTGCATCGAGGCCGATCTCACCTCCGACGCCGCGCTGGCAAAGGCGCTCGCCACGGTGCGCGAGCGCTACGGTTCACGCATCGCATCGGTAATGCACCTCGCCGCGTTTTTCGATATGACCGGCGAGCAGAACAAACTGTACGAAACGGTCAATGTGCAGGGCACCGGCAAGTTGCTCGCCGCGCTGGCAGGCTTAGAGGTCGAGCAGTTCATCTATTCGAGCACGATGCTTGTGCATGCGGCGACCGAGCCGGGCCAGCCGATCGACGAAGCATGGCCGATCGAGCCAAAGTGGGCATATCCGGCATCGAAGGTCGATGCCGAAAATGTGGTGCGCGCGAAGCACGGCGAGATTCCGATTCTGATCCTGCGCATCGCCGGCATGTACACCGACCAGTGCGATTCGGCCACCCTGGCGCAGCAGATCCAGCGGATCGATCAGCGTGCGCTGCTGAGCCATGTGTTCCCCGGTGACACGAGCCACGGCCAGGCGTTTGTGCACATCGATGATCTGAGCGACGCGGTCGTGCGCGCCGTCGATCGCCGTAACGAATTACCACCTGATTCAACGCTGTTGATCGGCGAGTCCGGCCGACCAATGGGCTACGCCAAGCTGCAAGACGAGATCGGCCAACTGCTGCACGGCGAGCCGTGGCCCACCACCGAAATCCCGAAGAGCGTTGCGAAGACCGGCGCCTGGCTGCAGGATAAGGCCGAAGATGTCGTGCCGGACGCAATCGACCAGGGCGAAGCGCCGTTTATCAAGCCGTTTATGATCGACCTCGCCGACGATCACTTCGAGCTCGACATCACGCGCGCGAAGCAGGCGCTCGGTTGGCAGCCGCAGCGCACGCTGAAGGCCACGCTGCCGAAAATGATCGATGCGCTGAAAGCCGATCGCGGCGCCTGGTATGCACGCCACAAGTTGACCTCGCCCGCCGGCGTCACGCCCGAGCAACGCGCCGAGCTCGATGCGGATGAGAAAAAAGCGTTGCGCCAACACGTGGCGATGATGAATCGCACGCGCAACGACACACTGTGGGCGCACTTCGTCAACATCGCGCTCGGCGTGTGGCTGATCACGAGCCCGTTCGCGCTCGGCTTTCGTGATGAGCTCGGCATGACCATAAGCGATGTCGCCAGCGGCGTGCTGGTGATGCTGTTCGGCGCGCTGTCGCTGTCGAAGCGCTTCAGTTGGGCGCAATGGGCCAACGTATTCGTCGGCATCTGGCTGCTGTTTGCGCCGCTCGTGTTCTGGACCGCGAGCCCGGCCGCGTATGTCAACGACACGCTGGTCGGCACCCTGGTGATTGCACTCGCGGTGCTGGTGCCGCACATGCCGGGCATGAGCATGGTCGGGATGGCGACCGGCCCGGATATTCCGCCAGGGTGGGACTACTCGCCATCGGACTGGACGCAGCGGCTGCCGATCATCGTGCTCGCCTTTGTCGGTTTCTTTTTATCGCGCTACATGACCGCGTATCAGCTCGGCCATATTCCGGCCGCATGGGACCCGTTTTTCGGCGACGGCACCGAGACCATCATCACTTCCGAGATGTCGAAAGCGTGGCCGGTACCCGACGCCGGTCTCGGCGCGCTCACCTACATGCTCGAAGCGCTGTCGGGAATCATGGGCGACAAGCGGCGCTGGCGCACGATGCCGTGGCTGGTCGCGCTGTTCGGCTTCATGGTGATACCGCTCGGCGGAGTCAGCATCTTCTTCATCATCATCCAGCCGGTCTGGATCGGCACCTGGTGCACGCTGTGCCTGATTGCTGCCGCCGCGATGGTCATCATGATTCCGTACTCGCTCGACGAGATCATCGCCAGCGCGCAGTTCCTGAAAGAGCGAAAACGCGCCGGCCGTCCGTTATGGGACGCGTTCTGGCACGGCGACACGACGGAAGGCGGCAAGGTCGATCGATCGTTCGAGTTCGATCTGCCGCCGGGAAAATTCCTGCGCGAGATGTGGGCCGGCGGCGTCGGCGTGCCGTGGACGCTCGCGATCTGCGTGGCGATCGGCGTCGCCTTGATGTTCACGCGCGTCATTTTCGGCACCGAAGGCGCGATGGCGAACAGCGACCATATCGTCGGCTCGCTGTTGATCGTGATCGCGGTGGCTGCGTGGGCCGAAGTCGCGCGTCCGCTGCGCTTCGCTCTGTTCCCGTTTGGAATCTGGCTGGTCATCGCACCGTGGCTGCTCGACGGCGCGACGTTAACGGCGGCGATCGCAGGCGTGATTGCAGGCATCGCGCTGATGGCGCTGAGCCTGCCGCGCGGAACGGTGCGTGGTCACTACGGCGAATGGGATCGGCTGATCTGGTAGCTTCTGTTGCGTTGATCCGTTGACCGCAATGCCCGATCAAGTGTTGCCGAGCGCGACGCGCGCGCCATGGCAGCCCGCGTTGCAACACTGTTGTAGGCACGGCGACTGCTGAAGTCCACCATCAAACTTCGAAAGATCGTATGAACGCGATCCGGCTTGCTTCGTTGCTCGCCTCGGCGTTTCTCCTATGGTCGTGCGCGCCTGCGGCCGACAGACCGGTAACGATCGGCGTCGGTCCCAATCCTGAACTGCCCGCACCCAGCAGTCCGCTGATTCCGACCGTCAACATCGCTCCTGCCGTCGGCTGGGCGCACGGCACCGCGCCGACGAGCGCCCCGGGCACGCGTGTAGTCGCATTCGCAGGTGAGCTCGTTCATCCACGCTGGGTCTATGTGCTTCCGAACGGCGACGTGCTGGTGGCCGAATCCAACGCGCCGAAACGGCCCGAACGCAGCGGCTTGTACTTCTGGATCATGGGCAAGGTGATGGCGCGCGCCGGCGCCGGCGTGCCGAGCGCCGATCGCATCAGTTTGCTGCGCGATGCCGACGGCGACGGCGTGGCTGAAATTCGAACGGTATTTCTCGAAGGGCTTACTTCTCCGTTCGGCATGGCGCTGGTCGGCGACCAGTTCTACGTTGCAAATACCGATGCAGTGATGCGCTTTCCATACGTCACCGGCGAAACGCAGATCAAGGCGTACGGAACCAAGGTGGTTGACCTGCCGGCCGGGCCGCTGAATCATCACTGGACTAAGAACCTGATTGCGAGCCCCGACGGCTCGAAGCTGTATGCAACGGTCGGCTCGAACAGCAACGCGGGCGAGAACAGCATTGCCGCCGAAGAAGGCCGCGCGGCGATCTGGGAGATCATTCCCGCGACCAACACGCGGCGGCTGTACGCAACCGGACTGCGCAATCCGAACGGGATGGCGTGGGAGCCGAGCACCGGGATGCTGTGGACGGTCGTCAACGAGCGCGACGACATTGGTCACAACCTCGTGCCCGATTATCTGACGTCGGTGCGCGACGGCGGCTTTTATGGCTGGCCGTGGAGTTACTTTGGCCAGCACGTCGACGAGCGCGTTGCGCCCAAGCGCCCGGACCTCGTTGCCAAGGCGATCGTGCCCGATTACGCGCTCGGCGCGCACGTGGCTGCACTGGGTTTGACATGGAGCGAAGGCAACAAGCTGCCGCCGCAGTTTGCCAGCGGTATGTTCATCGGCAATCACGGATCGTGGAACCGCGAACCGCGCAGCGGTTACAACGTCGTGTTCGTACCGTTTGCCAGCGGCAAGCCGTCCGGCCCGCCGGTCGACGTGCTGACCGGCTTCGTCAACGCGAATGGCGACGCGCACGGCCGGCCGGTGGGTGTTGCGATCGATCGTCGCGGCGCACTGCTGGTGGCAGACGATGTCGGCAACATCATCTGGCGCGTGACGGCCGCCGGTGCGCAGTAACGCGCTCTTTCTGTTGGCGCTCGCGGCGTGCGTTGTTTTCGCCGGCGAGCCGGCGGCGCAAGTCAGTCAGCAGGATGAAGCTGCGGTCGTCAAAGGCCGCAGCGCCGCGCGCAGCGATGATCGTCGACGCCCTGATTTGACCGACGCATCGAAGCGCATCATCGCTTCGACCAACGCGTTTCGCCGCCAGGAAAACTTGTCGCCGCTCGAGCCCGATCCGCAGCTTGCCAAAACGGCGCGTTACTTTGCCGACTACATGGCGCGCACCGACAAATACGGTCATGGCGCAGACGGCCAGGCACCGGCGGCGCGCGCCCAAAAATTCGGCTATGAATACTGCATCGTGGCCGAGAACATCGCGTATCAGTTCAGCTCGGCCGGATTCGCGAGCGCCGATCTTGCCAATCGCCTTTTCGAAGGCTGGCAGAATTCACCCGGCCACCGCAAGAACATGCTCGACCCGAACGTGACCGAAACCGCGGTTGCGATCGCCCACAGCGACAAGACCGGGCACTACTACGCGGTGCAGCTGGTCGGCCGGCCGAAATCGGAATCGGTTGAATTCAGCGTTGCCAATCAAGCCGGAACGGCGGTTGAATACTCGCTCGACGGCCAGACTTTTCCGTTGCCGCCACGGGTAACTCGCACGCATCAGCGCTGCAAGCCGTCGGAGTTCGGTTTTCGCGGGAAAACCCTGCAGCCGGGCAATGGCCAGCAGTTGGTAGTGGTGAACGATCAGGGCGGTGTTCAGCTCAAAATACGGTAAGAATCGCTGCGAGAACGCGACCAATACGTGTTCCGCAAAATCTGTATCGAGGATGACGAATGATGACTCGACGTACGTTACTTACGACCCTGGCCGCGCTAGGACTCGGCGTCGGCGCTGCGCGCACGATCGGAGCTGATTCAAAAGCGGGCGCCGATACGAAAGGCGCTGACTCGAAATCGGCGAAGGGTGGCGCCGACAGCGTCGCCAAGGTGAACCTGACGGATGCCGAATGGAAGGCCAAGCTCACCTCCCAGCAGTATCAAGTGCTGCGCCGGGACGGCACCGAAGCGCCCGGCAGCAGCGCGCTGAACCGCGAAAAGCGCAAGGGGACGTATCACTGCGCCGGCTGCGAGCTCGCGCTTTTTTCGAGCGCGACCAAGTATGAGAGCGGAACCGGCTGGCCAAGTTTCTACGAGCCGCTGCCGAACGCACTGGGCTTCAAGACCGATTACAAACTGATCCTGCCGCGCACCGAATATCACTGCGCGAGCTGCGAGGGCCATCAGGGCCACGTGTTCAATGATGGTCCGGCGCCGACCGGCAAGCGTTATTGCAACAACGGCGTGGCACTGAAGTTCGTACCGGTATCGGCATGATCGCCGCGCGCATCGTCGTTGCGGCGCTGCTGGCCAGTGGCGTCGGAGCCGGCCTGCTGTCACAAACGAAGCAGGAAAAATCAGCGGCTCCCGCCGCTTCCACTGCAACCGCAATTTTCGCGGGCGGATGCTTCTGGTGCACCGAAGCCGACTTCGACAAAGTCGCCGGCGTGATCTCGACCACCTCCGGTTACACCGGCGGAAGGACCGCAAATCCTACTTACGAAAGCGTGTCGGCAAACAACACCGGCCATGCCGAAGCTGTTCAGGTCGTCTACGACCCGAGCAAGGTGAGCTACGCCAAGCTGGTCGAGTACTTCTGGCGCACGATCGACCCTACGGTCAAAGACCGGCAGTTCTGCGACGTAGGCTCGTCATACCGCAGCGCGATCTTCGTGCATGACAGCCAACAGCGGGCAATCGCCGAAGCATCGAAGAACGTGTTGTCGAACAACAAGCCTTTTTCGCAACCGATCGTGACCGAGATCGCGAATGCAGGAACGTTTTACCCCGCGGAGCAGTACCACCAGGACTACTACACCAAGAATCCGGTGCGCTACAAGTTCTACCGCGCCAACTGCGGGCGCGATGCACGCCTGAAGCAACTGTGGGGTGATCAGGCGCTGCAGTAGGAGCAGCGGAGCTTATGCGACGCGCCGCCCCGCGCGTCGCGCCTGGTAAAGCTTCATCAGCGGCGTCACCGAGATTCCGTGCACGACGATCGACGCCGTCACCGCAGCCAGCACAATTGACGTCATCTGCTCGGCCAGCGGTTGCGGCAGACCGTAACCGATTGCATGCATCAGGTAGTAGATCGAACCGATGCCGCGAATGCCGAACCATCCAATCAACACGCGCTGATCGCGCGGCATCCTGTACCCCGCCAGTCCGAGCCAAACCGAGACCGGCCGCACGACCAGAAACAGCAGCACAAGGTAGCCGATCGTGTGCGCCGTCAGCACGATCGCTCCCAGCATCGCGCCGACGATGATCACGATCGCCACTTCGACAATGCGTTCGAGTTGCTCATTGAAGTCGCGTACGGCGTGCGTCATGTACGTACTGGCGCGCTGCGTGTCGGTCGCCAGC
>JBGSWY010000248.1:0-2624 GCA_041751715.1 Burkholderiaceae bacterium | reverse complement strand
GGTTGCGACGGGAAGCCACCGGCGCGCGAGGCCATGTGGATGATATGCGCAATGCTTTGAAGATCCTAGTGGTTGATGATGAGATCGACTGCGCAGATAGCTTAGTGGCGTTGCTGCGGCTGACGCAATATCGCGCGCGGGCGGCTTATGGTGGAAAAGAAGCGCTAACGCTCGCCACAGAATTTCAACCCGATGTTGTCTTCCTTGACATCACCATGCCGCGCATGAACGGTTATGCGACCGCAAGTGAATTGCGCAGAATGTTTAGCTCAAACCCTCCAGTTCTAATTGCATTTACTGCCATCTCAGAGCCAGCGGAAATTTCAGCGATGAAGCACGCCGGCTTTGACCTTCACCTGAGTAAGCCGTGTGAATTCGAAAACCTGTTTCAATTGATGGAGGGCGCAATTTCTGATCGCCTTGTGATGGAAACAGGCCAACCAAGTCGACGGCGACACGCGTTAGGCGGTCGCTCTAAGTAAGTGGGGGCTGCTTTTCGCCGTTCTCAGTTGCTACGTCAGCTATTTGTCTTCCAGCACGTCCGCACCCTTCGGCGGCGTGAATCGAAACGCATCGCCGTCAAGCTTCGGGTTGCGTTCGACATTGCTGAAGGTCAGCTGCGTCGACTGGCCGAACGCGTCGGCCAGCAGCATCGCCTGCGGCAAGCCGTCGCGAAAGCCGATTTCGATGCGCTCGAACGTCGTGTCTTTCGCGCGCGGCTTCGCGACGATCCATTCAAGACCGTCGCGCACGCCGGCATCGCTGACTTCGAACTCTTTCTCGAATTCGTTGGAGCCGAACAGGATGGATGCCGGGCTCGATGGCAGTGACGCCTGCAGCTTCCGGATCGTCGCCTGGTTCAGGTCCTTGTCGAACATCACCAGCCGCTGGCCGTCGGCGACGATGAGCTGCTCGTACGGCTTCTGGTAGATCCAGCGAAACTTACCCGGCCGCTGGAAAACAAAGCTGCCGCTGGAGGGTGGCTGCGCAGCGGATCCTTTGCGCGGTACTACACGCTGAACGAATTCCCCCCGTGCACTGCTCGTCTGCGTCAGAAAGCTGCGCAGTTGATCGAGTGCGGCGGCGTGCGTCTGCGACGCGAACAGACCCGCAGTGATGAAGACCACGTGCAAACACTTCAACATTGATTCTTTCTGGTGGAACTAGCCTTCACGAGCCGGCACCAGGATCTCGCGATTGCCGTTGCTCTGCATCGCCGACACCATGCCCGCACGCTCCATGTCTTCCAGCAAGCGCGCGGCCCGGTTGTAGCCGATACGCAGATGCCGCTGCACCAGCGAGATCGACGCGCGGCGGTTCTTCAGCACGATCTCGACTGCCTGGTCGTATAACGCGTCGGCTTCGCCCGACGGTTGACCGCTTTCTTCATCAGCACCGGCCTCGGGTGGTTCGAGTAAACCCTCGACATACTGCGGGGCGCCGCGCGACTTCAGTACGTCTACCACGCGATGCACTTCGGCGTCCGACACGAAGGCGCCATGTACGCGCGTGGGCAAGCCGGTGCCGGGCGCGAGATACAGCATGTCGCCCTGACCGAGCAGTGATTCCGAGCCCATCTGGTCGAGAATCGTGCGCGAATCGACACGGCTCGAAACCTGGTACGAAATGCGCGCCGGAATGTTCGCCTTGATCAAGCCGGTGATCACGTCGACCGACGGCCGCTGCGTCGCCAGGATCAGATGCATGCCCGAGGCGCGCGCTTTCTGCGCGATGCGCGCGATCAGCTCTTCGACTTTCTTGCTCGACACCATCATCAGATCGGCCAGCTCGTCGATCACGACCACGATCATCGGCAAGGTGTCGAGCGGCTCGGGCTCGGCGGGTGTAAGCGAAAACGGGTTGGCGATGAATTCGCCCTTGGCACGTGCATCTGCAATCTTCAGGTTGTAGCTGGTCAGGCTGCGCACGCCGAGCTTGCTCATCAGCCGGTACCGCTTGTCCATCTCGAGCACGCACCACTGAAGAGCATTGCCGGCTTCGCGCATGTCGGTCACGACTGGCGTCAGCAAATGCGGGATGCTCTCGTACACCGAAAGCTCCAGCATCTTCGGGTCGATCAGGATCATCCGCACCTGTGACGGATCCGCCTTGTACAGGATCGACAGGATCATCGCGTTGATGCCGACCGATTTGCCGGAGCCGGTGGTGCCGGCCACGAGCAAGTGCGGCATGCGCGCCAGATCGACCACGACCGGCTTGCCCGAAATATCCTTGCCCAGCCCGAGCGTCAACAGCGAATGGCTTTCGTTGTAGACCGCCGAACCAAGAATTTCCGAGAGCTTCACCACTTGGCGGCGCGGATTCGGCAGCTCGAGTCCCATCAGGTTCTTGCCCGGAATCGTCTCGACCACGCGAATCGACACCAGCGACAATGCACGCGCCAGATCCTTCGCCAGATTGACGATCTGGCTGCCCTTCACCCCGACCGCAGGTTCGATTTCGTAGCGCGTGATCACGGGGCCCGGGTACGCGGCGACCACCGCGGCCTCGACGTTGAAGTCGCGCAATTTTTTCTCGATCAAGCGCGAAGTGAACTCGAGCGTCTCGGTGGAGATGGTTTCCGCGTTCGGCGGCGGCTCGTCGAGCAGATCCAGCGGCGGCAA
>JBGSWY010000247.1:0-3281 GCA_041751715.1 Burkholderiaceae bacterium | reverse complement strand
GCATATTCGGCCGCCGCGGCGGCTTGCTGCGCAATCGCGCGCGTCTGCGCCTCACGTTGCGCGGGCGGAATCGCCTCGGCCGGTCTGGCTGAAATTACCTGCACGATCACATAGCCGGGGCTGCTGCCGCTGCGGAAATCAGCGCCGACCTCCGTGCCCACGAACTGCGGAAGCTTCTCGGCAGGCGTTCGCAGCACTTCGGTCAGCACATCCGGCGGCAGGTCCTGCGGCTGGTTGCGCGAAACGACAATCGGCGGCGAGAAGCCCGCGCCGTCCGGCTGTTTGCGCAGCGCCGCCAGCTGCTGTTCGCCGGCTTCGCGCGCCAACCGAACCGCTTCACGGCGTTCGAGCAATTGCCGTATCTGCGGCGTCACTTTTTCGAGCGGCTGCAAGGCGGAAGGACGATACTCGAGCACTCTTGCAGAGACCAGCGTGTTGCTTGCGACCTCGATCGCCTGCGTATTGCGCTTGTTTTTCAGCGTGTCGTCGGAAAAGATCGCTTCGACCATGCGCGATGTGATGTGCGGCGGCAAGCCAGTGCGTGTCAGGTTATCGGCGGTCAGCACCTTCACATTGAGCTTTGTGGCTGCCGGCTGCAGCGAATCGGCCTGCTCGTACACCAGATTTGTGAATTGGTCCGCCGCCTCGGTAAAGTTCTTCTGGGACTGCTGATTCTTCAGTTCGCGCTCGATATCAGGGCGAACTTCGGCAAACGGCTTCGCCTGCGCCGGCCGCACTTCCGTTACGCGAATGATGTGAAAGCCGAAATCGGTTTCGACGACATCGCTGACCTCGCCTTCTTTCAGGCGATACGCGGTTTCCTCGAATGGCTTGACCATCATGCCGCGCCCGAAAAAGCCGAGGTCGCCGCCCTGCGCGGCCGAGCCCGGATCCGCTGAACTTGCACGAGCAAGCGTTTCGAACTCTTTCGGATTCGCCTTGACCTTCGCCAGAATCTCTTCGGCCTTCTTTCGAGCGGCCGCCTTGTCGGAGCCTTCCGCGGCAATCAGAATGTGACTGGCGCGCCGTTGCTCCTCGGTGCCGTAGCGTGCCTTGTTCTGGTCGTAGTAGTTCCTGGCGGCCTCTTCGGATACGTTGACGGTGCCCGCGATCGTCTCGGGCGACAGCACCACGTATTCGATACGCACGTTCTCAGGCGTTTCGAACTGGCTTCGATTGTTCTGGTAGTACTCGGCAATCTGCGCATCGGTAACAGTGACCTTCGAAGCAAACTGCTCGGCCGGCAAACGCAGCTGGCGCACCTCGCGCTGCTGCTGAAGGATCTGCTCGATCCGCGCGGTCACCACCTTCGGCACGATCGCCGATTCGACCACCGCCTGCACGAAGGCCTGCTTGCGCAGGTCGCGGCGCAAGCTTTGTTCGAACTGGGCTTCGCTCTGTCCGCGCGAAGCGAGAAAGGCTTTGTAACGTTCGTAGCTGAACTTGCCGTCCTGCTGAAACGCAGGGATTGCGGCGATGACCTCGCGCAACCGATCGACGGTCACCGCGACGTTCGACTGCGCGGCCTCGTTGGCCAGTGCGCGATCCAGTATCAGCTGATCGAGGATCGCGGCGCGCGCTTCCGGCGTTTCAAGCAGCTTCGGGTCGAAATCGGCGCCAAAGCTCTGTCGCATGCGTTCGATGCGTTCGCGCAGCGCCAGCTCATATTCCTGCTGCGTGATCGGCGTACCGTCGACCGTGGCGAGCGCGCCGTCGGTTTCGGTGGAGGCGTTGTATCCCTGGATGCCGAAAAATACGAACGACGGCACAATCAGCACCAGGATGAACAACATCAACCAGGTGCGGTGTGCGCGAATGGAGTCGAACATGGCGTGTGCCCCGAAAGTGATAGGCAAAAGCAAAAAGGCGAACTTGCGTTCGCCTTTTCAGGTTGTTGGCGGAGTGGACGGGACTCGAACCCGCGACCCCCGGCGTGACAGGCCGGTATTCTAACCGACTGAACTACCACTCCCGCAAAGCTACTGCGCGCCCCGATCTTGTGTCTGCGATGCTCAACGTACCTTCCGGTACGCCTGCGCTTCTCGACTCAACCTCGGGGCTGCTCGCTACGCTTTGCGAGCTGCGCAATTGTCACTGGTAACGCTGTTGGTGGGTGCTGAGAGGCTCGAACTCCCGACCTACGCCTTGTAAGGGCGCCGCTCTACCAACTGAGCTAAGCACCCTTGAAATTCAAAAGCAGTTGGCGAAAAGGCGCGCTAGTTTAACGAATCTTTCAGCGCTTTGCCGGGTCTGAACTTCGGCACCTTCGCTGCCTTGATCTTGATGGCTTCGTTGGTGCGCGGATTGCGCCCGGTACGCGCGGCGCGCTTGCTGACGGTAAAAGTTCCGAAGCCGACCAGCGTCACCGAGTTGCCCCGTTTCAGCGTGCCGCGTATTCCAGCAACGATCGCTTCAAGGGCTCGACCTGCCGCAGCTTTTGAGATGTCTGCTTGTTTGGCGATATGGTCGATCAATTCTGTCTTGTTCACTTATGCACCCCCGTATTCAGGCCGTCGCTTGGTTGCTCTGGGCTCACCACTGCGCCGCACTGCGTATTGCTTTTCTTCATTGCTTTTGTTATCGGCGGCGCGAGCAAGATGGCATTCGGAAATTTGAGCGGCTATTCAACCGCGACGCTATTTGAGTGTCAAGCGAAAGCGTAACGAATCGCTCAGAGAAATCGACGCGCTGTTGCCAGCGCGTCGATTGCGCCTCAATGCTTGACTACTTCGCCGACAGCTGGAGGCTCCGGGGGCTTGACCGGCGCCGCAGCCACTTCATCGTCCGTCAATGGAACCGGGGGGCGTTCCAGTGCAACTTCGAGCACCTTGTCGATCCATTTCACCGGAACGATCTCAAGTCGATTCTTGACATTGTCCGGAATCTCCGCGAGATCCTTGACGTTTTCTTCCGGTATCAACACCGTCTTGATGCCGCCGCGATGTGCCGCCAGCAGTTTTTCCTTCAATCCGCCGATCGCCAGCACTTCACCGCGCAGCGTGATCTCGCCGGTCATTGCAACATCGGCGCGCACGGGAATGCCGCTCATCGCCGAAATCAGCGCGGTCGTGATGGCGATCCCGGCCGACGGGCCGTCCTTCGGCGTCGCGCCTTCCGGAAAGTGCACGTGGATGTCGGTTTTCTCGAATACTTCGTCGCGAATTCCGAGCCGGCGAGCACGCGAGCGCATCACCGAGCGCGCCGCCTCGACCGATTCCTTCATCACGTCGCCGAGCGAGCCGGTGCGGTGCACATTGGACTTGCCCGGCATCGTCGCCACC
>JBGSWY010000246.1:0-2146 GCA_041751715.1 Burkholderiaceae bacterium | reverse complement strand
TCGAAGCGCCGAGGAACATGCCGGCTGGCAACGCTGCCTGCCCGAACAGCGCACCCGCGAGCCAGGGGTAAGTCATCATCGCGATGGAGCCGAAGAGCACGACGCAGGTGAGCGCGATGCCGATGTCCGCCTTGCGCACATTGATCGACGGCGCAACCGCGATGATCGCGGTGGCGCCGCAGATTGCCGTGCCGGCTGCGAGCAGCATACGCATGCCGTTGGCAACACCAAGCAGCCGGCCGAGACCGAGCGCGGTAACGAGCGCCACCGTCACGCTCGCGAGCACGATGGGAATCGCGGCAAAGCTCACATCGGCGAGTACCAGCAGCGTGAGCCGGAGCCCGATCAGCGCGATGCCTATCCTGAGCAGCGTCCGCGCGGCAAAATCGATACCGGGCTCCGCCCAGGCGCCGACGCCGATGATGTTTCGCCACAGGATGCCGAGTGCGATCGCGCAGAGCACTGCGCTCACGGCGGCATCGGTCGCGAGATAAATCAGCTTTGCGGCGATCGCGAGTGCGACCGCGAAGGCAAGGCCGGGCAGGGTGGCTTTCAAGTGGGTGCTCCTGGCTTTTGCTTCATGGAAGGGGATGCGACCCCCTATGCTGAAGGGGATGCGACCCCTTTGCAAAGGGATGCGACCCCTTTACTGGATCGATTTCATCAACTCTTCGGGATCGTAGACCACGCCGTCCCTGAGCGTGCGGTGCACGCGCGCGAGATTGCCGATGTCGGCGAGCGGGTCGGCGTCGACGATCACGAGGTCGGCGATCATGCCGGGCGCGATTGCGCCGATCTCTCCCTCGAGCCCCAGCACTTCCGCGCCATTCGTCGTCGCAGTGCGCAGCACTTCAAGCGGCGTCAGGCCGGACGCCTCCATCAGCCACATCTCGCGATGAATCGACGGTCCGTGCAGCGTGCCGATGTTGCCGGCATCCGTGCCCATGACGATGGTGATGCCGGCGTCCATCAGTTTGCGCAGATTCGTCATCGCGACGATCGGCGCCGTTTGCGCGGGCGGCTTTGCCATCAGCTTGCGCACACGCTCCGGCCGTTTGTCGGCGGGCATGTCGTTCAGATCGTCCATCGCCGCGAGGATTTCCGGATCCGCGCGCTCGAGTTCCTCCGGCGTCGCGCGCCACTGGTTCGACAGCGCCAGCGAATAGCCCTGCATGACGAACAGTGTCGGCGAATACATCACGCTGTTCTGCTTCGCGAGCGCGATGAATTCGTCGTCGACCGCCTGGTCAAACACCGAGTGCACGAGATAATCCGCGCCGGCACGAAGCGCCGCCTTCGCGACCAGCAGTTCCGTCGCGTGCACGGCGAGCTTCTTGCCGGCTTCGTGCGCGGCATCGCCGGCCGCCTTGACGATCGCTTCCTGCGCGGCGAGATCATCGCCTTCGCGATGAATGAACCACACCTTGATGTAGTCCGGATTGCGCGGCAGCTGGCGCTCGATCAGCGCGCGCGCGGCTTCGGGCGAATCGATGCGGATGATCGGCGGATCGCCGAGATCGAGCTGCGGCCGGTCGATCATGGAAATGAGCGGACCGGCGACCGCCATGCGCGGCGCGGCCGGCGTCTCGTCCGCGCGGTCGCGCACGTCGAAATTCCAGAACGGCCCGCCGATGTCGACGACGCCGGTGACGCCGCTCGCGAGCCAGACCTTGAATGTCGCATCGAGCCGCGCCTTGTTGCGCGCGGTCTCTTCGGCGTAGGGCACGACCGCGTTGAAATCCATCGCGTCCGGGCGCGTGTAGATGTTGCCGGACTGGAAGAAATGCACGTGCGCGTCGACCAGGCCGGGGATGACGTATTTGCCGCGCCCGTCGATGACGGTGGCGCCCTGCGGCAATTCGAGCGTCGCGTTCTGCATGACCGAAAGGATGCGCCCCTCCTTGATGACGATCGTGGCGTTCGGCTGCAGCGCCGCCGCGGCTTCGCGCTCCGGATGCACGACCGTGACGCCCGTGATGATGACGACGCCGTCACCGGGTGCCGCCTGGGCGGCAGCAGTGAACAGCAGAGCCAGCGCGATCAGGCAGCGTGGGGTCATGGCGGTCACCTGCGGGGTGAAACTTGCGTTCGGCCGGGGCGGTCCAATCCGGGTGACTAGCCTAAATCACCCGTCGGAGGCATTGCC
>JBGSWY010000245.1:0-3681 GCA_041751715.1 Burkholderiaceae bacterium | reverse complement strand
GCGCCATCGCAAAGCCGCTGTCGCCGAGGCCAAGTACAAGCGCGAGAACGGGCGCACGATCGGTCATCGAATCGCTCATCTGATCTTTAGCGTCGAAAGCCCGACCAGCACCAGCATCATCGTGATGATCCAGAACCGCACCACGACCTGCGTCTCTTTCCAGCCCGAGAGCTCGAAGTGATGGTGCAGTGGCGCCATTCGAAAGATTCGGCGGCCGCCGGTCGACTTGAAGTACGTGACCTGCAGCATCACCGAGATCGTTTCGACGACGAACACGCCGCCCATGATGAACAGCACGATCTCCTGCCGCGTAATAACCGCGATCGTGCCGAGCGCACCGCCAAGCGCGAGCGCGCCAACATCCCCCATGAACACTTCTGCCGGGTACGCGTTGAACCACAGGAACGCGAGACCGGCGCCGGCAATCGCGGCGCAGATGATCACGAGCTCGCCCGCGCCGGGAATGTATGGAAACAGCAGGTAGCGCGCAAAGTCAGCGCGCCCGACAACGTACGCGAACACGCCGAGCGCAGCGCCGATCATCACGGTCGGCATGATCGCCAGCCCATCCAGGCCATCGGTCAGATTCACTGCGTTGCTGGTGCCGACGATGACGAAGTACGACAGCACGATGAATCCGAACACGCCGAGCGGATACGCAATGTTCTTGAAGAACGGCACCAGCAGATCGGAGCGCGGGGGCAGATCGATATGGAACCCCTGGCTGATCCACTGGCCCATCAGATCCCAGATGCGGTCGGTCGACGGCGCGGCGATTGCGAAAGCCAGGTAGAAAGAGGCGCCGAGTCCGATCGCCGACTGCCACGCATACTTTTCACGCGCGCTCATCCCTCTCGGATTGCCGTGCACGACTTTCCGGTAATCATCGATCCAGCCGATCATTCCAAAGCCGAGGGTGACGATCAGCGTGACCCAGATGAAGCGGTTCGACAGATCGGCCCACAGCAACGTGGTGACACCGATCGAGATCAGAATCAACGCCCCACCCATCGTCGGCGTGCCGGTCTTGGTCAGATGCGATTGCGGGCCGTCCTGCCGCACCGCCTGCCCGATTTTCAGCGCGGCAAGTCGGCGAATGACCCACGGGCCTGCTGCGAGTCCGATCAACATCGCCGTTCCTGCGGCGAGCACCGCACGCAGCGTCAGATACGAGAAAACGTTGAACGATCGAATGTCGCGCGCCAGCCACTCGAAGAGTTCAAGCAGCATCAGTGAGCGCCTTCGGTTTGCTGCGCGGTCAGCGCATGGACGACTCGTTCCATCTGCATGAAACGCGAGCCCTTGACCAGGACCGTCGCGCCCGGCTGCAACGCGGTGCGCAACGCGGCGATCAGCGCGTCGATGTCGCTGAAGTGCTGAATCCTGTGCCGGGCATTCGCGCCGAACGCGTCCGCCGCCTCGCGCATCAGCGGGCCGATCGCAAACAGCGCGTCGATGCCGCATGCGCGCGCATAGCTGCCCACTTCGCGATGAAACTCCGGTGCGCGCGCGCCGATCTCGCCCATATCGCCCAGCACCAGCACGCGTGGGGCGGGCGATGCAGCGAGCATCTCGATCGCCGCGCGCACTGAATCCGGATTCGCGTTGTAGCTGTCGTCGATCAGCATGCCAACCGGTGTTCGTAATGTGACGCCGCGGCCGGCAGCGGGGCGCCACGCGTTCAGCCCGCCGGCGATCGCATCGGCACCGATGCCGGCGGCGATCGCACACGCTGCAGCAGCCAGTGCATTGCGAACGTTATGCACACCGGCGGCGGCCAGATGCACATCGATCACTCCTGCGGGCGTTGCCATCGAAACCTGTGCGCCCTCAGGCGCGGGGATGAAAGTCGCCGTGATGACGGCGGACGCGTCGAGCGCGAAGTCGATCACGCGCCGCGTTCCTGACAATTGACGCCAGATCGATGCGCATGCGTCGTCGGCCGGAAACACCGCCACCCCATCGTCCGACAGCGCCGCAATCGTTTCGCCGTTCTCAAAAGCGGTCGCCTCGACCGATTGCATGAATTCCTGATGCTCGCGCTGCGCGTTATTGACCAGCGCGACCGACGGCTGCACCAGCCCGGCAAGCCAGGCAATCTCGCCCCGGTGGTTCATTCCCAGTTCGAACACGGCAGCCCGATGCTGCTTACCGAGTTGCCACAACATCAACGGCACGCCGATGTCGTTATTCAGATTGCCGCGCGTCGCCAGCCGCCCTTTGTCGCCGTACGCTGCCGCCAGGATCGCACCGATCATCTGCGTCACCGTCGTCTTGCCGTTGCTGCCCGCAACTGCAATCACCGGCAACGTAAAACGCGACCGCCAGTGTGCCGCTGCGGCTCCGAACGCACGCTTGCTGTCGGCAACGATCAGCTGCGGCAGATCGACATCGACTGCGCGCTCGACTAGCGCTGCGACGGCGCCGTTCTCGAGTGCGCGCGCAACGTAGTCGTGGCCATCAAAGCGCTCGCCGCTCAGCGCAACAAACAACGCTCCGGCCGATACCGTGCGCGAATCGGTCGAAACACTCGAAAATCCGATCCGCCCATCGCCGCGAGTTTCCGCCGAGATGACGCGAGCCAGTTCGCTGACGGTCATCAATGCGGACATGAGTAACCCGGGAGACCCACGCGCCGGGCGAGCGCCGCGCGCGCCTCCGACACGTCGGAAAATGGAAGCTTCGTGGCACCGACGAGCTGATAGCTCTCATGACCCTTGCCGGCAATCAGCACGACATCTGCCGGCGCCGCTTTCCCGATGGCGTGCGCAATTGCCTCGCTGCGATCGACGATCGTGCCCAACTCGCGCGCACTGACCGCGCCCGATGCCACCTGCGAGACGATCGTTTGCGCGTTCTCGGTGCGCGGGTTGTCACTGGTGACGACGACGACGTCTGCGCCTAGCGCAGCGGCGGCGCCCATCGGCGCACGCTTGCTGGCATCGCGATCACCGCCGGCGCCGAATACCACCCACAGCTTTGCGCCGCCCGCTTTTCCGCCGCGTGCTTCTGCGAGCGGACGCAGCGCTGCAAGCGCCTTGGTCAGTGCATCAGGCGTATGCGCGTAATCGATCACTGCCAGCGGCGCGTCCGGCATCGTTACTTGCTGCATGCGCCCCGGTGGCGGACTGAGCTGCCTAAGCGCTGCGACCGCATGCGCAAACTCGATACCGCATGCATGCATAACACCCAGCACACCCAGCAGATTCTCGACGTTGAATTGGCCGACCAGCGGCACTTCGACCGGAATCGCCCGGCCGTCCAGTGCAGCGTCGAAGGCAAGGCCCTGCACGGTTGCACGGATCGCGCGCGCAGTCAGCAGGTGCGCCACGTCGCTCGCCGCGCCGGGCACATTCCGGGCGCTGAACCCGATCACGTCGACGCCGCGCTTTGCCAGTCGTGGAATCAGGCGGCGCCCCGCCGCATCGTCGAGGTTGATTACCGCATATGAAAGCGTCGGCCAGTCGAACAGCAACGCCTTTGCCGCTGCGTAACGATCCATCGTGGCGTGATAATCGAGATGGTCGCGCGTGAGGTTGGTAAAAAGCGCAACGTCGATCTTCATGCCGTTTACTCGACCCTGGTCGAGCCCGATCGAAGACACTTCCATCGCGAGCGCCTGCGCACCGGCGTCCAGCAGCGCGCGCACTTCGCGCTGCAGCGACACCGGGTCCGGCGTGG
>JBGSWY010000244.1:0-3609 GCA_041751715.1 Burkholderiaceae bacterium | reverse complement strand
CATGCCCTCGACCGAGCGCGCCGAACAGTTTGGCCTGGTGCAACTCGAAGCGATGGCCTGCAGCAAACCGATCGTGACGACCCGCCTTGGCACCGGCGTTGAATACGTCACGCTCGATGGTGAAACCGGGATGTTGGTGCCGCCAAGAGACGCGGCAGCGCTAGCGCACGCATTGAACCTGTTGCTCGCTGATCCCCCGTTACGCGAGCGACTAGGCGCTGCGGGCCGGCACCGCGTCGAATCGGTGTTTTCAGTGAACCAGATGGTTCAGGCGACTCTCGAGGTCTATCGGCAGGTAAGGAGACGCGCAACGCCAGCGTCGCGTGACGCACGATAATCAGCGCAATGCCGACTTGTTTTCCTCTGACCTATCTCGCGCAAGCCGTCTTTGCTGCTGGCGCTGCCGCGCTGCTCATCATGATGCTCAGGCGCCCGGCGGAACGCTGGCAGCTGGTCGACGTGCCGGGCGGGCGCAAACGCCACATCACTCCGGTGGCAGTCACCGGCGGCATTGCGATCACTGCCGCGCTTCTGCTCGCACTGAGTGTCTCGTTCTCGGCGTTCTCGCAATATTCCGCATTCTTCGTAGCCGTCCTCGTTCTCTGCCTCACCGGCCTGCTGGACGATCTGGGCGAAATTGCGCCGGGCGCGAAGATGTTGATCCAGGTCATTGCTGCGGTGCTGATGACCTCCTGGGGCGCCAACTTTCTGGTCAATCTCGGTGACCTTTTCGCCACCGATCCCGTCAATACGCGCCTGTGGGCCATTCCGTTGACGATCTTTGCCACCGTTGCCGTCATCAACGCGGTCAACATGTTCGACGGGCTCGACGGGCTGGCCGGAAGTCTGACGTGGGTCATGCTTTGCTTCTTCGCGTTCTTCGCACTGACGATCGGCGATCTGAATAGCGCCAAGATCATCATCGTGCTGGCTGGCGCGGTCATGGGCTTTTTGTTTTTCAATCTGCCATGGTCACTGCGCGGGCAACATCGAACCTTCATGGGCGACGCCGGCAGCATGGTGCTGGGCTTTGCCATCGCGTGGTTTTCGGTATCGCTGACGCAGCAGGCCGGTGCTCATGTACCTCCTCCGGTCATGCTGTGGGTGCTGGGTATCGTGCTGATGGATGTCTTCACCGTGACGGTGCGGCGACTCGCAAGGCGTCGCAGCCCGATGGCTCCTGATCGCGATCACATTCATCATGTGCTGATGCGGCGCGGATATTCGCCGCGCAAGACACTGACAATCCTGGTCGCCGCCAATGCGTTGCTCGGCGCTGTGGGCACTGCACTATGGCAACTTGGTGTCGCTGACTACTGGATTTTCTGGTCGTTCCTGCTGTTGTGCACCGGATATTTCGCCGTGTTCTTCATGCCGTTTCGTCTTTATCGGTTGCGCGCTCGCGCCGGCGACGAAGATCGGCCGGACGTATCCGACTAGATCGAATACCCGGCCTTCCTCGCATAGTGCACAGTCGCCGCGACAAACCCTTCTTTCGACCCGCAATCGAACCGCCTCCCCTTGTATCGGTATGCGAACGTGGTCTCCGACGGCACCATGCGCGCGATCGCATCGGTCAGCTGCACCTCACCGCCGGCGCCGCGCGGTATCGCCCGCAGATGCTCGAACACTTCAGGCTCGAGCACGTAACGACCGAGCACCGCCAGCGTCGACGGCGCTTCGGCGGGCGTGGGCTTCTCGACCATGTGCGAGATGCGCGAGGTGCGATCGTCGACTGCAACGCTGCTGACGATCCCATATTTGCCCGTCTCGGCGCGCGGCACGTCTTCCACCGCCAGCATGTTGCCACCGCCGCGCGCTTCGCGTGCGTGCACCAGTTGCCCGATCACCGATTGCTCGGCGTCTATCAGATCATCGGCCAGAATCACGGCAAACGGCTCATCGCCGACGATGGGCTCGGCGCACAGCACTGCGTGTCCCAGTCCAAGCGGTTCGGACTGACGCGTGTAAATGAAGCTTTCGGTTTCCGGCGCAATGTTGCGCACAACCTCCAGCAATTCGAACTTGCCCTTCGCCGCCAGTTCGGCTTCAAGCTCCGGCGCGCGATCAAAGTGATCTGCGATCGAACGCTTGCTGCGGCCGGTGATGAAAATCATCTGCGTAATGCCGGCGGCCGACGCTTCTTCGACCGCATATTGAATCAGCGGCTTGTCGACGATCGGCAGCATCTCCTTCGGCATCGCCTTGGTCGCCGGTAAAAAACGCGTGCCGAGTCCTGCCACCGGAAAGACTGCCTTGCGAACGGGCTTCATTGTTGCTCCTGAATCAATCCCGCATGCTAACAAGCGATAGCATCATCACATGGCCACCTACGTTATCGGCGACCTTCAGGGATGCCTGTCGAGCTTCAGACAGCTTGCCGCGCAGTTGCCGGCGGCGAACCGTTTTGTCTTTGTCGGTGACCTGGTCAACCGGGGCTCCGAATCACTGCCGACCTTGCGTCACGTAAAGGCTCGAGTCGAGCGTGGCCAGGCGATAGCGTTGCTTGGCAACCATGACCTGCATCTGCTTGCGGCTGCAGCCGGGATCAGGCCGTTGAAGGATGGCGACACGCTGCAGGAAATTCTGGACGCGCCAGATCGTGAAGAACTGCTCGAATGGGTGCGCAGTCGTCCGCTCGCCCACTTTGAGGAGGCGACGCTGTTCGTTCATGCCGGTGTGCTTCCGCCGTGGACAGTGGAGCAGACACTGTCGCTCGCCGATGAAGTGCAAAAATCGTTGAACGCCGATGACAACCATTCATTCCTGCGCCAGATGTACGGCGACGAGCCGCGCCGCTGGAGCGATGAGTTGAGCGGCTATGACCGGCTGCGCTGCGTCGTCAATGCATTGACGCGGGTGCGCGTGTTGTCCGCCGACGGCAGGATGAACCTGAAGCACAAGGACAACGCAAGCAAGGCTCCTAGCGGCGACATGCCCTGGTTCGATCATCCGCAGCGCGCCACTCGCGACACGCGGATCGTCTTCGGCCACTGGTCGGCTGAAGGCCTGGTGGTGCGCTCGAACGTGATCGGGCTCGACACCGGTTGCGTGTGGGGCGGCAAGCTGACCGCATTGCGCCTGGCAGACCGCGCGTTGTTTCAGCGCGATTGCCCGATGTAGCAGGCGGCGGAAGAGTGACCTTCGTTCCTGTCGCCTCCCCCGGCAGGAAAGGGAATTCCCAATTGCCGTGCAATCGCCGTATGCGCTGCGCGCGCGATCGCATGGCGATGCAAGGCCTCCGTCGTCGATATGGGTGGGAGCACCGCGACTTCGATCACCAGTTCCCGCGCGACCAGCACACGCGCCAACGAAGTCAAAAGCCCCATTTCGCCAATGAACGCGGCCGCCGACGAGCGCTGACCGCGCTCCTTGTAGCTGATGGCCACCGGCCATATCGGCGCGCCGACATTGATCGCAGGCGCAATCAGGTTCGAGTGAAACGGCAACAGCTCGCTGCCGTCGGTAGTGGTTCCTTCGGCAAATAAGACAATCGTTTCGCCCAGTTTCAGATGCTCGCTGACCGACTGGTTCATTGCAGCGACGGCGTGGCGGCGGCCGCGCTCGATGTACAAAGTGCCACTGCGTGATACCAGTATGCCGAGCAGC
>JBGSWY010000243.1:0-1807 GCA_041751715.1 Burkholderiaceae bacterium | reverse complement strand
GAGTAACGCCAGCAACGCTGCCACTCCACTGAACAGTGCGCTGATTTCGGTTTCCTTGCGCTCCATCGCGAACTTGGCGCTCAGGCTTTCGTAGACTTTGCGCAGGTCTGCGGCCGTGCCGGCATGGAAATACTCGCCGCCCGTCATCTTGGCGATTGCTTTCAACGTCTCTTCGTCAAGCCGTACGTAGAACGAATAGTTGTCGGATTGAATCGTCGTTCCCTGCAAAGTGCCGAAACCGACGGTAAACACGCGCACGCCGCGATCGGCTGCCATTTTCGCGACTTCGAGCGGATCTGGCCCGGTGGTGCGGCGCCCGTCGCTCAACAGAACAATGACGCCCGACGGATACGAGCCCGGCGCGACCGGAATGATCGCCGGCTTCTCCTCCTGGCGCGGACGGTCGATCGGCGCCGCCCTGCCATAGCCGCGCGACCGCGCGTGGCTCTCCAGCACCGATTCGATGTCGATGCCTTCTTCCGGAAGCAGCATCGCCAGCGACAGAATGAGTCCGCTGCCGGTAGCGGTCGCGCGCTGCAACTGAAAGCGGTCGATCGCCGCCAGCATGTCGGGCTTGCTCTCGGTGGGCGTTTGCACCACAGCGGCGGTGCCGGCGAAGGAGACGATGCCGAGCCGGACGTTGCGCGGCAAATCGTTGATGAAAGAGCGGGCCGCCTCCTGCGCCGCGACCATGCGGTTCGGCTCCACGTCGGTGGCCATCATGCTGCGCGATACATCCATCGCCATCGCGATGGTCATGTATTGCGAGGGCAACGTCACCGATGCAGTGGGCCTCGCCATTGCCAGTATCGCTGCCAGCATCGCCAGCAGGAACAGCGCTGGCGGCACGTGACGGCGAAACCGCTGGCCGCGCACCGCCTCGCGCACCAGCAGCAGGCTCGAATAGCGGATCGCCGCCCGCTTACGTCGGCGCAGGATGGCCAAGTAGCCTGCGACCAGCAGCGGGAGCAGCAACAACAGCCAGAGTACGTCCGGCCACAAAAACCGCATCTTTATGTCCCTTGCACCCGCAGTTATTCACGCCAACACGCGAGTCCTGCGCTGAACCATTTTGCCGAACTCTGGCTCATATGACAGGCGCAACGCGGGCGCCGTTCCTGCTCGCGGTTACTCTATCACTGGTCCGTGCTACTTTTTCCCGATGAAACGACCTGCGCTGTATAGCGCTGCCAGACCGGCACGCAAAGAATCGCCGCCAGTAGAGGCCGATCCGCCGGCCGGGTTGGCGCAGCCTCGTCACGGACGCCTCCGTACATTCGTTGCCCGCCACGATCGGGCACTGCTCGTGGTCGGCGGCATGCTGATCGCGCTGGCGCTGTTTTCCGCGCGCGATCGGATGCAGCCGGCCTCGCGCGAGCTCAAACAGGACGACATCGATGCCGCCGTTCTGCACACGCTCGAAACCAAGACGCTGCCGTCGCGCGCGACGAAGGCGGCCGCCCTGGTGATGCCGTCGGTCGTGCGCGTGCGCGGCTATGACGAAGATGACGAGCCCGGCGCGGGCGACCGCATGAACGGAGTCGGCTCGGGCGTGGTCATCATCGACAACGGAACGATCCTGACGAATCTGCATGTGGTGACCGGCGCCAAGCGCCTGTCGGTGACTTTCTTCGACGGCACCGAATCCGACGTGGACGTGATTCGTGTGTACCCGGAAAATGACCTGGCCGTCATACGCGCCAAAAAATTACCGGACGATCTGCAGGCGGCAACCCTGGGTTCGACCGCGTACCTGCAGTCGGGCGACGAAGTGGTCGCGGTCGGCTTTCCGTTCGGCATCGGCCCA
>JBGSWY010000242.1:0-6104 GCA_041751715.1 Burkholderiaceae bacterium | reverse complement strand
GCCGGCCGACCAGCGTCTGGTCGAGCAGGTCGCCAAGCTCGTCACCTACGATAGCTGGATCAGAATCGGCAACGAGGATGCGAAGGCGCTCGACTTCTACAAGAAGGCGGGCAACGAGATCATCGAGCTGGACGTTGAAGTGCAGCGCCAGGCTCGCAAGATCGGATACGAGTGGGCCTCGAAGACCGCCAAAGACAACCCCTGGTTCGCACGCGTGCTAAAGAGCCAACAGGAGTTCGAGAAGTCGTGGCAAGGTGCCGAGCGCTGGCGCACGATAAGGGCCTGATCGCTTGGCGGCAAGCGCAGCGGCCACGGCCGCTGCGCTTTCGTTCATGGCGCCAAGGAGAACCTGTGCAGGGCGAAGTGCGGTGATCGTGCGGCTGATCGAGCGCCTGAGCGAGTATTTCGGCATCGCCGGGGCGTTATTAATCGTTCCGCTGATCCTGGCCACTTGTTACGAGGTTTTTGCGCGCTATCTTTTTGGTGCACCGACGATCTGGGCCTATGAGGTGGGCTACACGATCACCGGTTCGCATTTCCTGCTGGGGATGGCGTTCACGCTGATGGCGGGCGACCACATCCGCATCGACGTTTTCAGCGGTCACTTTTCGGCTCGCACGCGCGCATTGATCGATCTGGCCGGGTATGTGGTGCTGCTGCCGCTTACGATCTGGCTCGTGATCTATCTGTACCAGTACATGCATGGGGCCTGGGTGCAGGGCGAGAAAAGCGGACAGTCCGCGCTGAATATGCCGGTGTGGCCTTTCCGGCTCGTGTTTGTCACAGCGTTTTTGCTGCTCTCGCTGCAAATCTTCGCTGAGATGATTAAGGCGTTTCGTGCGCTGCGCGGGTCACAGACCGCGCGGGGCTGAGGCGTGGATTACCTGCCATTTTTAATGCTGCCGGCGGCCTTCGCCCTGATGTTCCTGGGGTTTCCGGTTGCGTTCTGCATGATGGTGACCGCGGTGCTGTTCGGGCTCGTGGTTTTCGGCGACCGGGTCGTCTACCAATTCATCGAGAAGATCGACGATATCTCGTCGAACTTCGTTCTCGCGGCGGTTCCGCTGTTCGTTTTCATGGGGGCAATGCTCGAACGCTCCGGGATTGCCGACCGCCTGTTCGAGGCCATTCATATCTGGACCCGCCGCCTACCGGGCGGGCTCGCGCTGGCGACCGTAATCATGTGCATCGTGTTCGCGGCCTCCTCGGGCGTGATCGGAGCCACCGAATCAGTGGTCGGCCTGCTGACCATTCCGATCATGCTGCGTTATGGATACGACAAGGGATTCGTATCGGGCGTGATCTGCGCCGGCGGCTCGCTTGGCACGATCATCCCGCCATCGGTCGTGGCGGTCGTCATCGGGCCGCTGGCCGACGTTTCGGTCGGCGACGTTTTCTATGGCATGAGCTTTCCCGGCTTGCTGATGGCAGGGCTTTATCTCGTCTACATCCTCGCGCGCTGCGTGATCAATCCGTCGTTCGGCCCGCGCATCCCGCCGGCCGCCGACGACCCGAGCATTATCGACAAGCTGTGGGTCAGCGTTCGCAACCTGGTGCCGCCGGTGCTGTTGATCTTCGCCGTGCTCGGTTCGATTCTGCTCGGGTGGGCCTCGCCCACCGAAGCGGCCGCGATCGGTGCCCTGGCGTCAGTGCTGCTGACGGTGATGTATCGCACCTTCACGCTCGGCGCTTTGTACGGAGCGATCATCAAGACGTTGAAAGTCACGACGATGATCATGACGGTGTTGCTGGCCGGAACGCTCTTTACCGGCGTGTTCATCGGCGCAGGAGGCATCGCTACCGCGAATCAGCTGATTGGCGAAATGAACCTGACGCCGTGGATGCTGCTGGCGTTGCTGCTGACGATCATTTTCCTGGCCGGCTTCTTTCTCGACTGGATCTCGATCGTCCTGATTTTCGTTCCGATCTTCACGCCGCTGATCAAGACCGCCGGCTTCGACCCGGTCTGGTTTTGCGTGCTGTTCCTGATCATGATCCAGACCAGCTACCTGACGCCGCCGATGGCGCCTGCGATTTTTTATCTGCGTGCGGTCGCACCGCCGCAGATCACGCTGCAGCACATGTACCGTGGTGTCATGCCGTTCATCGTGCTGCAGGTCATTGCGCTGGGGCTGACGATCGCTTTTCCGCAGTTGGTGACATGGCTGCCCGGCCAGATGCTGAATTTCAGATGAGCTTCGCATGAATCAAGTTGACCGCCGCCCGGCGCTGCGCATCGACACCGACGTTCTCGTCTGCGGCGGCGGTGCGGCCGGTGTCGCCGCTGCGGTGACGTGCGCGCGGCAGGGCTTGCGCGTGACATTGGTCGAGCGATACGGATTCTGTGGCGGTGGCGCCGTGGCGGGAATGTCGGGAACCGTTTGCGGCTTGTACGCGGCTACCGACGACCGCAGTGCGGCTCCCGAGCAGGTAGTGTTCGGCTTTGCCGACGAATTCGTGCGGCTGCTCGAGTCGAGGGGCGGGCTTACGCCGCCGGTCAGGTACGGCAAGACCTACACCCGCGTGCACGACCCGCTGATGTGGCGCGAGTGCGCGGATCATTTATTGCGCGAAGCCGGTGTGCAGGTGCTGTTCCACGCGGTGGTCGTCGGCACGTTACTGGACGGCGACCGCGTCGATGGCGCTGTCGCGTGGTCGAAGCAGGGGCCGATCGAACTGCGCGCGAAAGTCACCATCGATGCGAGCGGCGATGCCGATCTGGTTGCGATGTCCGGCTTTCCGTCTTTCATCGGCGATCAGGGCCGGGTGCAGAACCCGACGATGATCTTCCGCATCGGCGGCGTGGACACCACACGTTTTCTGCAGACCTACGGTGCCGACACGATCATGCCGGAGACGGTCAGCGCGCTGCTGCGCGCACATCACGGCCATGGCTACTTTTTGCCGCGCGCCAAGATTTGGCTGTTCACGACGACGCGCCCGAACGAGCTGCTTTGCAATTGCACGCGCGTTATTGGCGCGGATGGCCGGGAGCTCAACACGTTGTTCGCGCGCGACTTCACCGACGCCGAGGTTGAAGGCCGGCGCCAGGTGCGCGAGTACGCGCGGTTCTTCCGCGATCACCTGGCCGGTTGCGAGCGCTCGTACGTCGTCGACACCGGCACCCAGGTCGGCGTTCGGCAGACGCGGCAGGCGCAAGGCGTCACTACGCTGGCCAATGCAGACATCTTGGCCGGCCGCAAATTTTCCGACGCGATCGCGCGCTCGCCGTGGCCGATCGAGCTGCATACCGGAGCGAAGCCGCGCGTCGAGTGGCTGCTCGAGGACTGGTACGAGATTCCGTTCGGATGCTTCGTCCCGCAGCGGGGCGAAGGCCTGCTGATCGCGGGCCGGTGCTTGTCGGCCGAGCATGAAGCGGTCGCCTCGGCCCGCGTGACCGCACAATGTTTTTCCTACGGGCACGCGATCGGCCATGCCGCCGCAATGTGCGTGAACTCGGGCATGGAGCCGCGCGAGCTTGACGGCGGCGACGTGCGCGACCGACTTGACCGCGACGGCGCGCATCTAAGCGCCGCCGCTCACGCATGACAGGAGCTTTAACATGACTCCGCAACAAATACTCGCTATTCCGCCGCGCGTGCTAAGCCAGTCGCAGCGCGAGTTCTATTTTCGCGAGGGCTACATCCTGGTCGAAGAGATCATCGGCGATGAATGGCTGCGCAAGCTGCGCGCAGCCACCGAAGAGATGGTCGAACGCTCGTGCGCGGTGACGAAATCGGACAAGATCTTCGACCTCGAGCCGAACCATCGCGCTGCATCACCTCGCTTGCGCCGCGTTTCGAATCCGGTCGAGCAGCATCCGGCGTTCTGGGACTACGTGACGCAGTCGCCGCTCGGCGACATCGTGGCGGACCTGGTCGGCCCGAACGTCAAGTTTCATCACTCAAAGCTCAACTACAAATGGGCGCAGGGCGGCGAGGAAGTCAAGTGGCATTACGACATCAGCTTCTGGCCGCACACCAACTATTCGCCGCTGACCGTCGGCACCTATCTGTACGACTGCGGCATGGAAAACGGCCCGCTCGCAGTGCTGCCGCGCAGCCACGAGCTCGATCCGATGCTGTCGCAGTACGACCAGCGCGGCAACTGGACCGGCTGCTTGCGCGACGAGGACGTGACGAAGCTCGACCTGGCAAAGGCCGTGTATCTGACCGGGCCCGCCGGCTCGCTGACGATTCACAACTGCCGCACCTTGCATTCGTCACCCCGCAACATGTCGGATTCGGGCCGGCCGCTTCTGCTGAACACGCTGACATCCGCTGACGCGTTTCCGTACACGGTCAATCCGATCCGGCCGAAGCACGACCAGACGATCATCCGCGGCGAGCGTGCGCAATGGGCACATCACGATCCGCGGCCATGTCTGCTGCCGCCGGACTGGTCGGGAGGCTACACGTCGATCTTCGCGCTGCAGCAGGAGGAGAAAGACGTGACGGCGGTCGGGGTGATGTAGCGCGATGCGGGAGCGAGCGATGTTAAAGCCGGCGCTGCTCATGCTCTGCTCGGTGCTCGGGAGTGCCACCGCGATGGAAGTTGGGCGCAGCGATTCCGCGGTGCGCTCGGACATCGTGGTGCGGGCGCTGACATTGATCGACACGCCTTATCGTTATGGCGGTTCGACGCCGGCCACAGGTTTCGACTGCAGTGGGCTGGTGCGCTACATCTACGGCTCGGTGGCAGCGAAACAGCTGCCGCGCCGCTCGGAAGATATCGGCAGAATCGGGGCGCCGATTTCGCGCGGGCAACTCGAACCCGGCGATCTCGTGTTCTTCAACACGCTGCGGCGCGAGTTCTCTCACGTGGCGATCTACATCGGCGACGGCCGCTTCCTGCACGCGCCCGCGAGCGGTGGAAAAGTGCGCATCGAAGCGCTCGACGACCGTTATTGGCAGGCGCGATTCAACGGCGCGCGGCGCGTCATTGACGCACCGGATGCGATGCCGGTGCTGATCGTGGATGTGCCGCCGGCGCGCTCCTCGCCCCGGTCTTTTCTGGACGAAGTAGTGATCAGGCCTTAGGCGGATCGCCGGCGCTGCGGCGCGATTGATGCTGCCCGGGCGAGACTTCGTCGCATCGCGCTGCCGATGGGTGAAAATTCAGGCAGCATGCCGCGATTGCGTGCCGCCAGTTTCGATCAGGAGAACACAAGCATGGCTCGACTTCGCACGACTCGACTTCGCATCGTCGGTGCTTACCTCGCGCTTTTCACATCGGTCGCGCTGGCGCAACCGGGACCGCCGCCCTCACGTCCGGCGCCTGAAAAGTTCTTCGGCACCGAAGTACGCGATCCCTACCGCAACCTCGAAGACGTCAAGTCGCCACCGGTTGCTTCGTGGATGAAGGCGCAGAGCAGTTACGCCGCCAGCCTGCTTTCGAGTATCAGCGGCCGGCAGGCGATCTATCAAAGCATTCTTAAATACGAGGAAGCGGTGCCGGTGCGGGTGGCCGTGGTCACGCGCGAGACGGGTGACCTCTGGTTCTACCAGCGCCGCGCCGCCAATGAGAACCAGTTCAAGCTGTGGATGCGGCAAGGGCTCGATGGCAAGGATCGCCTGCTGGTCGACCCGGAGGCAATTCAGAAGCGTACCGGCAAGCCGCACGCGATTAACTACTACGCCGCAGCGCCGGGCGGCAACTCGGTTGCTTATGGCCTGTCGGCGGCGGGCTCGGAAGCCGCCGTGTTGCACCTGATGGATGCGCGCAGTGGCAAGGCGATCGGCAAGCCGATCGACCGCGCGGACTTCGGCGCGGTGAGTTTTACGCCCGATGGCCGCACGATGTTTTTCAACCGCCTGCAGCGCCTGAAGCAAGGCATGGCGCCGACCGAAAAATATCAACGCAGCCAGGTGTGGATGCTCAAGCCCGGCGATGACATCGCGCGCGCGACAACGGTGTTCGGTATCGGTGTTGCGGGGGTCGAGATCGGCCCAGCGGAGATTCCCGTGGGCGGCATCACGCATGACGGCAAATGGGCGCTCGGCATCGTGTTCAACGGCACGCAGCGCGAGATCGCGTTGTATGCGGCGCCGGCGCAAAGCGTCCTGGCCGGCAAGCCGCAATGGAAGAAATTGATCGATGCGCGC
>JBGSWY010000241.1:0-3919 GCA_041751715.1 Burkholderiaceae bacterium | reverse complement strand
ATCGAAGGTACCGTCGCGGACCTGCGCGGCCGCCTCGCCGAGCTGCGGAGGTATCTTTGACGTCGATGTAAAGGAACGGCGGCTCGAAGAAATCGGGCGGTCACTCGAAGATCCCAGGGTCTGGGACGACCCGAAACGCGCACAGGAACTGGGCCGCGAAAAGAAGATCGCCGAATCGATCGTGCAGAAGATGCACACGCTCGAAGCGGCAGTGCGCGATTCCGGCGAGCTGTTCGCACTGGCGCGCAGCGACGATGACGATGCCACCCTGGTCGCGGTCGAATCCGAAGTCGCCACTCTCGCGAAGCAGGTCGCCGAGCTCGAGTTTCAGCGGATGTTCAACAATCCGCTCGATCCGAACAACTGCTTCATCGAGATCCAGGCGGGCGCCGGCGGCACCGAAGCGCAGGATTGGGCATCGATGCTCGAGCGCATGTACCTGCGTTACGCCGAGCGCCGCAAGTTCAAGTCCGAATTGCTCGATGAAACCAGCGGCGAAGTGGCCGGCATCAAGGGCGCAACGATCAAGCTTGTCGGCGACTACGCATTCGGCATGTTGCGCACCGAGACCGGCATCCACCGCCTGGTGCGCAAGTCGCCGTTCGATTCGAACGCAAGGCGGCACACGTCGTTCGCCAGCGTGTTCGTCTATCCGGAAGTCGACGAGACGATCGAGGTCGAAGTCAACCCGGCCGATCTGCGCATCGATGTTTATCGCGCATCGGGCGCCGGCGGGCAGCACGTCAACAAGACTGAATCCGCTGTACGCATCACGCACCTTCCCACCAATATCGTCGTGCAAAGCCAGAACGATCGCAGCCAGCATCGCAACCGCGCCGAAGCGATGGCAATGCTGAAGTCGAAGCTCTACGAGCAGGAGCTGCGCAAGCGGCAGGCGCAGCAAACTGCGCTCGAGGATTCGAAAACCGACATCGGCTGGGGTCACCAGATCCGCTCGTACGTACTCGACCAGTCACGCATCAAGGACCTGCGCACCAATGTGGAGGTCGGCAATACGCAAGCAGTGCTCGACGGCGATCTGGACGACTTCATCGAAGCAAGCTTGAAGCAGGGTGTTTGAATGGAACTGCGCCCTGCCCTCAGTCAACCGGAGCTGCTGCCGTTGCCCGACGGTGTTGCAAGCGATCGAGTCGTCGTACGCCGCTACCGGCCCGGCGACGGTGCGGCCTTCTTCGATGCGCTTGCACCGCATCGCGAAGAGCTGACGCAGTGGTTGGCATGGCCGCAACTGCATCAGCGAACGGAAGACTCCGAGTCGTTCGCGCTGCGTAAGCATTCCGAATTTGCGTTGCGGCAGAGCATGCCGATGGGAATCTGGAGCACGGCCGGCGACTTTCTCGGCGGCTCCGGCTTTCATGCGCCGGACTGGACAACGCCAAAGGCCGAGATCGGCTACTTTCTGCTACCGCCGGCTCGCGGACAAGGATTTGCTGCCGAGGCCGTGCGGCTGCTCGTTCATTACGCATTCGAGCGGATGCAACTAAACCGCGTCTGCAGCGGTTGCGATGCAAACAACAGTGCGAGTGCCGATGTGTTGCGCCGTGCCGGTTTGATGGAGGAAGGGAAAATGCGCGCCCAGACGCGTGACCACCACGGACAACTGCGCGACACATTGATTTTTGGACTCACGGTCGACGACTTCGCACGCTGGCTCGACCGGCACGCAGTTTCAAGTATCAATTACCTCTGACCAATGACGACTCGCACACTGACCATACTTACCGGCGCCTCGCGCGGGCTCGGCGCCGCAATGGCCGACCAACTGCTCGGCAGCGATGCGCTGCTGTTGACTTTGTCACGTCGCCCGCATACCGCAATCGAAGGCAGGGCGAAGAAATCCGGTGCCCTGCTCGAACAGTGGGCAATTGATCTCAATGACGGCATCGCCGCATCGGCGCGCCTCGAAACCTGGCTGCGTCAGCAGGACCCGGCGCATCTCGCCAGCGCGACGCTGATCAACAACGCGGCGTTGGCCGGCAAGGCCGGCCCGATCGACGAAGGCGATGCCGACGCGCTGGCCGCCGTGCTGCGTGTCGGACTGGAAGCGCCGATGCTGTTGACGAGCGCATTCCTGCGTGCGACGCGAGACTGGACCATTCCGCGCAAAGTTCTCAATATTTCGTCCGGCGCCGGCAAGAAGCCGCTGGCCGGCGCTGCCGCTTACTGCGCGGTCAAGGCGGGGCTCGATCATTTTTCGCACGTCGTGGCGCTGGACGAAGCCCCGCGTCCAAACAGCGCGAAGATCGTCTCGCTGGCGCCCGGCGTGATCGACACCGACATGCAGACTGCACTGCGCGAATCCGATCCGCGTGCGTTTCCCAATCAACCGCAATTTGCTGCGATGAAGGCGAGCGGGCAACTGGCGTCCCCGGAAGATGCCGCCAGCCGTGTCCTTGCGTATCTAGCCCGGCCCGATTTCGGCAGCGAGCCGGTTGCCGATGTGCGCGGCTGAACCTCGCATGAATGGCGGGACAAGCATCCGTTAGAAGCGCTGTGGGCGGTTTAAAGCGGTGCGGTTGAACGCGCGATCTGCTCTACGCCGTACAGCGCTGGCGCGAGCACGGTCGCTGCGGCACACGGCGTGACTTTGCATTGTTCGCGCGCGGCGCGACCAAGCAGATTACTGGAAGGTCTGCTTAACAAATCTCTACCACCACTGACATTGTGTCAAACTGCTCGTTTGTGACACATTGGAGATGGATTATGAAAACGCTCGGAGTCCGGGAAGTGAGGCAACGCTATGAAGTGCTCAAGGAGACGCTTGAAAAGGAAGGTGAGGTGATCCTCACCCACCACGGCAAGCCGTTCGCGCGTGTACTGCCGTTGATGACGATGACGCAGCAACAGTTGCGCGTCGCACGCGGCAAGGAACTTGCCAAATTCCGCGCGCGTCAGCGTTCGGCGCCGAAATCTATCGATCAGCTGATTCGCGAGGATCGGGATGCGCGCTGATACTGCGCATGATCTACCTTGATACCTCGGCGCTGCTCAAGTGGTATATCGCCGAGCCGTCAAGCGATCAAGTCGCAGCGTTTATCGAATCGCATGAAGATCTCGCTATTTCGAGGCTGACATTGGTCGAAGGGCACTGTGCGCTGAATCAGCGCGGCCGCGCATTCCGTCGGCTCGAGGCCGATTCGCAAGCAGCGCTCGCGGCTTTTCGCACAGATGTCGAGGCGGGCCTGTTTACGCTTTTCCCGGTCCTTGATGAAGACCTGATTGCCGCCGATGCATTGCTGAGTGTGCTGACTTCGGTTCCGCTACGAACGCTCGACGCTGTTCATCTCGCAATCGCCCAGCGTCGCCAGATGCAACGCTTCGCTACTTCTGACCTTGTACTGGCCCGCGCCGCGCAGTCGCTCGGCTTCGCAGTCCACCATTTCGCCGCAGAATGAATCCGCAAGATCTTCACGTCATTCAAGACGAGAATCAGATCATCGCCGAGCGGCGCGCGAAGCTCGCCGCATTACGCGCGCTCGGTCCCGCCTTCCCCAATGATTTCCGCCGTACGCATCTGGCCGATGAGTTGCACGTCAAGTACGGCGCGCGCGACCGCGACACATTGGCGCAGGAAAACATCGAGGTCGCCGTCGCCGGCCGCATGATGCTGAAGCGACTGATGGGCAAGGCGAGCTTCGCCACCGTGCAGGACGGCAGCGGCCGCATTCAGTTCTACATCGCAGACGATGACACCGGCAAGGATACGCACGAGGAGTTCAAGCGCTGGGACATCGGCGATATCGTCGCTGCGCGCGGAGTCGTGTTCAAGACGCTGAAGGGCGAGTTGAGCATTCGCTGCACCGAGCTGCGGCTGCTCGCCAAGTCATTGCGCCCGCTGCCCGACAAGTTCCACGGGCTGGAGGATCGCGAGCTGCGCTACCGGCAACGCTACGTCGAT
>JBGSWY010000240.1:0-11461 GCA_041751715.1 Burkholderiaceae bacterium | reverse complement strand
TAGGTGTCTTTCGGAATCGCGTCCTGCACGTACAGATCGCCCCACTTCTTGTTCATTGCCGGTACCAGCTCAGCATGATCGATCAGCTTGACCGTTGTGCCCGGTGTGTTGGCAATGTCGGTGACTGCTGCGGTCGGCAGGCCGCCGACCCAGAAAAACGCGTCGATTTTCTTGTCCTTGATCGCGTTGACCGATTCCGAAACGCCGAGGCGCTCGCGCGTCAGGTCCTTGTCGCGATCCAACCCTGCCGCCTCGATCACGCGGAATGCCATCACTTCGGTAGCGCTGCCCGGCGAGCCGGTTGAAACGCGCTTACCCTTCAGGTCGCCGATCTTGTTGATGCCGGTGCCCTCGACCGTCACCACATGCATGCGGTTCGGATAGAGAATCATCAGCGTTCTGAGCGGAACCTTGTTGCCCTGAAACTTCTGCTCGCCCTTGTAAGCGTCCTGCGCCGCGTCGGTCATCGACAGCCCGATATACGGCTTGCCGCTGCCGATCAGCTTCAGGTTGTCAACCGAGCCGCCGGTGACTTCGGCGGTCGCCTGCATGCCCGGAACGTGCTTGGACAGTACGTCGGCAATGCCGCCGCCCATGGGGTAGTACACACCGCCGGTGCCGCCGGTGCCGATCGAAATGTTTTGGGCTGCCGCCATTGCGGTGAAGCCACACAACGAGACCGCGAGTGCGGCCGCAAAGTAACGTTTCATGATGTCTCCTTTTATTAAGCGTCAAAGCGCTGGGGGCATGATAGCCATGCCACTGGTGGCTCACAACGAAGCGCAAACCCGAGGGTCCAGGACAACCCAACGAGACTCGGACGCCGCTAACCCGCCATCGCCGCCGGAGCCGGCAGTGCCACTTCGCACCCATCGACTGCCGCCATGGCGAGTATCAACTCTTTGCTACCGCATTGAAATTCATGAAAAGGCGCCGTTCTGCGACGGCTCTCCAACCCTAACAGCGACATTCTCGGAGACATCGTTTCCACTGGTTTCGGCACGAGTCGAGAATGACCATACAGGCCGTTCCGAATCCAATCGTCGTTCCGCAGGGAACAGTACAAGCCCAGCATGCGACTCCCCACGTTCCCATTGTGCACGCGGCTCCGCACACCACGCAAAGCACCAAGGCGACACCCCCGACAGCGCATGGAGTTACGGTGCCGCGCAGGCAAGTGAGCAATTGATCCTCACACTGCCGTCGCGGCGTTCCTACCGGCGCGCCTCCCGGACCGCGCCGAGGCTGACGCATGCCGACTTGAGCTTCGGCAGCCTGCTCCGGCGCGCGGCCCAGTGGAGCTACGGCGGACGATTGGTCGGTTTGCCGAGTCGTTCCGGAGAGACTTTCAACCGGTGTCTGAGCGCTTACGTGCCAGACGTATTCTTGCGGAAAGTGGGCCGCCCACAGCACTTCAGCGGCCTCAGGCGCCGAAGGTGCCTGTACCACGCCACCCAGTGCTACTTGCATTGAGCCTGTCCTGCTGATTGATAGACGGACTGGCACCGCGTGTGGCGCTCCGGAGTCGTTGAGGGTACCCATATTGCCGAAGTACAAGTAGCCAACTGACGCCCCGCTGTGGTTGGCTTTTATGGGTGACAAGATCACCGCCGACCGTTGACCATTGGCGATGTGCTCATAACTCCGCTCAGGCGGGTCGATACGAACGCTTTCACCGAAACCCTGCGTTAAGGCGAAGGCGTCAGGACTATTAAGCGCAGCGGCATACAACGCGTTTACCTCCGCTGGCGGCAATGGCACATCGGGCACCTGTGGGTCGGCAATCGTTTGTGGCACGTCGATCATTGCCCTCCGCGTACGCGACTGAACTTCCGGAACTATCCCGGCGAGCAACGCACCCAGGCTTGCGCTGACTCCACCGAACTTGCGCAGAAACCGCCTTCTTGTCCCTAAGTTGCTTACCTTCATTCGTTTTCTCCGTTTAGACCGCGTAGAAGCGGCATGAAAAACTGCGAGCACGTTACCCACGGTTCAGCTCACAGGTTTAGTACTAGAAAATAGAAAAGCAGCGGTTAGTGGTACCGAACGTGTTGTTCGAGAGCACTGGGGACTTGTCGTGAATACAAATGAGCAATCACTGCACAGACAAAGCTTCCGATCAGTACGTACAAGAAGACCGATTGAGGTGCCTGCGGTAGGCGCTCTGCCAAAGAAGACATCGCTTCATTGCCGAGCGTCAATCGTGGCCTAGTGGCTGCTGCGGCAACCAGCACGGCCAGCACCGACAAGTTCCGGTAAACGAGCCGCCACTGAATTTGCTGTACGGTTGACGATGCGAGTCCAACGCAACCGCACTGATGCTTCCGGCCGCGCAAAAGACTGATCGCGATCACGGCCGAGAACACAAATACCAAACCGAATGCCGCGGTTGCCGCCAGGTTCACAAAGAGCCCGAGGACCAGTAGCGTCCCGACAACCACTTCCACAACAGGAAGCGCCTTCGAGAGCAGCGGTACCAAACGCCTGGGCACGAGCTCATAGCCGAGAACTACTTGCTGGAAAGCGTTCAGCCCGTTTCGCATCTTGGCTATCCCGGCAAGTAACAAAAGTGCACCAACAAGAATCCGCCCCACACCCGTAGTCACCTCGATTGCGTTTTCCATTGCCGTCCTTTGCGTTTTGATTAGGCCGTCGCAGTCATCGACGGCAGTCCGAGACGTTCTGCGGCTGCGAGAAGGTGACTTCGCATCGCCGCATCAGCGGCAGTTGGATCATGTCGTTCAATCGCTCGATACACCGCCTCGTGCTCGCGTTGCACGACTACGGGCTTTCCCGGACTTTGAGCGCTGTTGCCGCGCGCAATATGAATCGCGTCGTGCATCTCGCAATGCAGATAGCCGATCAGTTCAAGGCGAAACCGATTGTGTGACGCGCGTGCAATTGCCTGATGAAATGCGAGATCCGCATCGGCGCCAAGGTCGCTGTCGTCAATGTGCTGCTTCAGCTTGCGCAGGGCCGCTCGTAGCGCAGTAACGTCGCTGCGCGTTGCAGCCGCGGCGGCTCGCGAGGCCGAAGTTGCCTCCACATCGGCCCGGAACTCAAACAGTTGCGATAGCGAAGACCGATCCCACACTGAGTGCCGTCCGATTCGGAAGCCGCGCCGGTCGGCGTCCGAGATCACCACGCTGCCGGATCCCTGCCGCGTTGAGATCAATCCATTTGAACGAAGACGCGACAGAGCTTCGCGAATCACGGGCGGACTGACGCCGAATTCGCGTGCCAGTTCAGCAACGGTCGGCAGCTTGCTCCCAATCTGCGATTTACCGCCGCGAATCCGTTTCTCGATCGCATCGGCAGCGCGGTCGGCCAGGGTCACACTAACGAGGAGCCTTTCTTTGGGCACGTTGATTCAGACGGTCACTTAGTCATCGGATCACTTGATAAGTATTCGTCTTCAGTAATCACCGGGAAATATCAGAAGGCGCACGTCTTCTTTCATGGCGCGCAAATCTGTACTTGGCGCTTTCGACACACAGACGGTGCGAGCACCGTTTTCTAGAGGCGCGCTGATTGCTGTAGCCTGTTATGAGGCAACTTAAAGTTAGCGGCGGTCATCGAATGAGACAGGTCTCGCGCCAAGAAGACGCGATCAGATTCCAAGCGATGCTGTGTGAGGCCGGAGCGGCATTGCATGTCAACCCGAGACCTGCCGCCGTCGTCGCGAATGCGTTGGTACGCGAAGCTGAAGCGGCTGGACATCTCGACTGCGCCGCGGAAGCGGCGCTTCTAGGTGCCGAGGCTTACCGAAAACTCAACGCAACCGATACCGCCCAGAGACTCGTAGGGAAAGCTCTCTCGTTCCTGGAGCGCAACGGCCGGACCGGCCGCTTCGGGTGCGCTCATAAATTGCAGTCCATGCTGCTGCTCTCGGAGGACCGCATTGCTCTCGCTTTGGCGGCTGCGCGCCGGGCGCTTTTGTTTCCAGACCTGAGTGATGCAGAGCGCCCGTACGTGTACGGAACCATCGCCATGTGTTACGGACACTTGTATCACCTCGAGTTGGCTTATCGGGTGATGGTCGAACAAGCTTTGCCTTCTGCCGATAAATCTCAGAACGCGGAGGTTATCTGCGCCTGCAACTCAAGAATGGCCGGTCTGCTGCATCTGTATGCATGCATGGCGATGGGTATTCCACAGAACAGTTCGTTCGGCATTCAACCTCCCAGCTCGTTGTGTGATGCGACGACGTATCTACAGCAGGCGCGCAAGCATCTCCAAGTGTGCGCGAGCTTGGTCACAAACGTTTCGCCGGTCGAGCGCTGCTGGTATTTCGCAATGAATGGAATAGTCACCGCTTCAACTGAAGGCCTCTCAAGCGCTATTCCACTGTTTGAGGCCGGACTCGCCATTGCAGGCACCGCTTTCCCACGCGCCAGAATGCAAGCCTTGGCGCATTACGGAATGGCACTACGCGTCGCCGAAAAGCATCAGGAAGCGTTGAAGCAACTTCAGCAAGCGGAAGCGCTGGCCTCCGTTATGAACGATGAATCCGCGCTGCGAATGATCAATTTCGAGCTGTCGATTGTGTATCGAGCATTGGGTCAATCCCAAGGAGCGATTGATGCGATGAGTGCTTATGCACGACTTCATGCGCGCAAGACATTGCTGGCTACCACGTGGTGCAACGACCCCATGACTCGCCACTACTACGGCGAAGAACCCGATCTCGATTCGGTGCGAACGGCGATGCTGGAACCGATTGAGCCGCCAGCACTGAAACGAGCCGACAAATACATCGAATGCAACGTTACGCGTCGAGTCGTCATTGCAGAGCTCGCTCGTAACGCGGGCGTCAGCGTCCGCAAGCTTCAGCAGCTGTACCAGCAATATCGTGGCGTCCCGGCAAGCGAAGTGATTCGCGAGCGGCGCATGCAGATGGCTCGGCAGCTGCTGAACCAGCAACAGTTGCCGGTGGCGATCGTCGCCGATCGCATCGGATATTCGAGCGCGGCGAACTTCTCGCGCGACTATCGGCAACGCTTTGGAATGACTGCGTCTTCCGCGCGCCGCAGCGTCGTGCGCAAGATCGATGTGTTCGCGACACCGAATTAGTCCGCGTTACGCTTCAGACAGAAAGTTCGGTCCGATCTCGATCAGCGAGCGTACGCCAAGCAGAGCCATGTCTTGCGAGATCTCGGCAGTCAGCAGACCGATAGCGTGCGCAACACCGGCTTCGCCACCGATGGCTGCCGCATAGATGAACGGCCGCCCGATGAAAACGAAGTCGGCGCCGAGCGCCAGCGCCTTCAGTACGTCCGTGCCGCGTCGAAGGCCGCCGTCGATCATCACCTTCATCGAACCCTTGGCGTGCGTTATTTCCGGCAGCGCACGCAGCGGCGCCACGGCGCCGTCGAGCTGACGACCGCCGTGGTTCGAGACGATGACGCCGTCAACGCCATGGTCGGCGGCAATGCGTGCATCGTCTGCCGACAGGATGCCTTTGAGCACCAGTTTGCCTTGCCACAGGCGCCGTATCAGATCGACGTGCGGCCACGACAACTGGTCGCGGGAATCGAACTGTCGCACCGCGTTGCGCGAGATGATGGCAACGCCGCGCGTCGCGCTCGTGTTCTCGAAGTAAGGCATACCGCGCGTGGTCAGGGTGCGCATCAACGTGCCGATCGTCCAGCGTGGGCGGACCATTCCATCCCAGGCCAACCGCAAGGTCGGTCGCAACGGCGTCGAGAAGCCGACACGCACGTTGTTCTCGCGATTCGGCAGCACCGCAGTATCAACCGTCAGCACCAGCGTTCGGTAGCCGGCGTCCTGCACTCGCTGCACCAGCGCTTCGATCCTTGCATCATCACCGGGCAGATAAGCCTGAAACCACGTCGAGCGCGGCGCCGCTGCCGCCACTTCCTCCAGCCGGATCAAGCCGGTGCTGCTGACGATCATCGGAATGCCGGCTTTCTCGGCGGCACGCGCCAGTGCAAGGTCGCCCTCATAGGCGATCAACGCGCTGATACCCATCGGCGCGATGCCGAACGGTGACGAATAGATCTCGCCGAAAAGCTCAACCTGTTGCGAGCGCTGTGACACGTTCACCAGCACGCGCGGCACAAACGACCACGCGCGGTAGGCGGGCGCATCGGCGCGTAGCGAAGCGTTGTCTTCTGCGCCACCTGCCACGTAGCCGAAGATTGGACGCGGCAAGTGCCTGCGAGCGGCGATCTCGAAATCGGCGAGCGACAGGGCGTTGCGCAGTCGGCGAGGCGGCCGGTCGTTCAACGCCTGACTCCTACCGCGCGAGTGCTGGCTTCAGCGTGCGCGCGGTTTTCTCGCGCGTTTGCCGGTAGCTCGCCCACCAGGCGGCTGCATCCGGCTGGGTCCACGCCAGGCGGCTTGAAGAACGGTCCAACGCCTCGACGACGGCCTGCGCAGTTTGCGGGCGCAATGCGCGGTCTTTCTCAAGACACGCCGCGATCAGTGCGTCCAGCGCTTCGGGAATCGCAATGCCACTCGCAGACACTTTGGGTGCGGGCGCATGCAGGACCTGGTTGCTGATGGCCAAACTGTCATCGCCCGCAAAAATCGGATTGCCGGTCAACAGGAAATAGCCGACAGCGCCCAGCGCATAAATGTCGGACCGCGCATCCACATCGGCCGGATTCAGCAGGCGCTCCGGCGCCATATAGCGCGGCGTGCCGAGAATCTTAAGCTGCTTGGTGATATCGCGCGTTTCAGCGCGCTCGAGATTCTTTACCAGCCCGAAATCGAGCAGCTTGACGACGTCATCCTCGCCGCGGCGACACAGCATCACGTTTTCCGGCTTCACATCGCGGTGAACCAGTCCGCGCAAGTGCGCTTCGCGCAATGCCGCGGCGACCTGACGCAGGATATGCATGGCGCGACCGGGAGGCGCCGGCCCCGAGTGCGCGACAAGCTCCGCCAGCGTGACGCCGTCCAGGTACTCCATCACGTAATACGGCTGGCCTTCGCGCGTGCGGCCGAAGTCGTAGATCTCCACGGTGTTCGGGTGCAGCAGCTGGCTCGCGAGCTGCACCTCGCGCTCGAAGCGGTGGATGAACTCGTCGGTCGCGATATGTTTCTTCAGGACCTTGATCGCGGTCGGGCGCTTCAGCAGCGCGTGGCGCGCCAGATAAATCGTGGCCATTCCGCCGTCGCTCAACTCCCGCTCGAGCGTATAGGCGCCCAGACGCTGCAGCCGGCCGTACTGCCGCTGCAACCGTGACAGCATGAAGGCGGACATAAACGCCGCGGCCAGTGAAAGCACCGTGAGGCCGCCGATCACTGCAAAGCTGATGGACAGGAATCGCAGCGTACCGAACGCCTCGTCGGTCGAAATCTCTGCAATGACGCCCACGTCATAGGCCGGCAGCCAGCGCCATACACCTATCACTTCGTCGCCGCGGTAACTGCGATACGGTTCGGGCACGATGCCGCCGCGCTCCACCGCCGGCGTCGTCGAGCGTGCGGCGAACGCCAGTGCCGCTGCGCGTGTTAATGGCCGCGCGGCGGCTTCGATTGCGGGCACATATCCGCCTTCGAGCTTGCCGCCCGGATCGCGCACCGAAACCAGGAACGCGGCATTTGTCGTTCCGGTCGACGGGAGTATTCCGGCGGCCACGAGTTGTTCGGCGAAACGACTGGACGTCAGCATCAGGCCGTCGTCCGAGAATGCGTAAGCCTCTCCGGTGTCGCCGGACCTCACGGCAGAAAAGATGGTCTCGAGCTCGCGGTCGGCCTCAACTCCCATGGCAAGGGCCGCGAAGGGCGGCTCCTTGCCGGCGCGTATCGGCGCCAGAAACCAGGTCACGGGCCGAGGCTGCCCGGACGATCCGCGTACCGAAAGCTCGGTTTCGGGAAACGGGCGAACGATTTGCGGCGTGCCGTCGATCGCGGAGTCAAGCCGCTCGCGAAAAGCGCTGTTTCGCAGCCGTTGCCCACACCGGGCAGGGTCCTTGGATGAAAGTACGAGACCGTTGCGGTCGACAATGCGGAACGCGACCACGTCACGGGTCGACAACGATGACTCGATTCGCTGGCCGAGTTCTTCAGCTTCAGCCGTGCACTTGACGGACGTGAGCCCGTCACGCTTTTCCGCTGCCAGGCGAGCGGCCCGGGCCACGACGTCGGGCTCCTTGGCGATGCGCGCGGCTTCCGTCGTGTGTTCGCCGGCCCAAACCTCGAGCCCCTTGACGACGGATCCCAGTAGCGCCTCCAGGCTCGCAGCGCGCGTCTGCGCCAGAGAATCGCGGACGCCGTTGTAAGCCCAGTAGCCGAGCCCGATCAGCAACGCGCCCAGTAAGACCGTCGCCGCATTGCGCCAGGTCTCGGTCTCGACCAGATCAGCGAGAATGTTCGGGATCGAATTGGCCGGCGCATCGCCGTCGCCAGCGCCGATGTCCAGGATCGGACGTGGCTGTGAACTTCCGGCGGTCGTGTTGGGATCGCTCATTACGTCCGATCTGCCGCCGACGGTGTCGCGGCGCCTTTACATGCTACCGAGACTTTTCGGACTAGAGTGCAGAAACGCCGCGGATGCCGCGAGCTAACACCGAAAGGAGATCCCATGACACCTTCGATTCAACGCCGCGCTGCTGCCGTGATTGCCGCGGCGGCTGTTCTTTCGCTCGCCGCAGTTCCGGTTTCTGCGCAGAGCGCGATCCGGGTCATTCTGCCGGTCAGCGCCGGCTCGGGCGTGGACACGATCATGCGCGCCGCAAGCCCGGCACTGGCAAAGGCATTCGGCCAGTCGGTTGTGATCGAGAACATGCCGGGCGCGGGCGGCATCACCGGCACTTCAGCGATCGTCAAGGCCGAGCCCGATGGGCAGACGATCGGCGTGGTGTCGAACAATCACGTCATCAACCCCAGCGTCTTCAGGAAAATGCCGTTTGATTCCATCGCCGACATCACGCCGATCTCGGTGATCGGCGCGACGCCGTTCGTGCTCGTCGTTAATCCCGCCAAGGTCCCCGCCAAGAACGTCAAGGAGCTGGTGGCGTTTCTGAAGGCGAAGCCGGACGCCTACAACTATGCGTCGTCAGGCAATGGAACGATCATCCATCTGGCCGGCGCCATGTTCCTCGAAGAAGCCGGCGTCGATGTCAGGCACATCCCGTACAAGGGCACCGGGCCAATGGTGGCCGACCTGCTGAGCGGACAGGTCGAGATGGGGGTCGTGGCTCTGCCGGCTGCCCAGGCGCATATAAAGAGCGGTGGCTTGCGGGCGATCGGCGTCGGTGGCAAGACCCGCGCGGCGGCCGCGCCGGATATCCCGACGCTGGCCGAGCAGGGTCTTCCGAACTATGACGTCGCAGGGTGGTTTGCCGTGATCGGCCCGGCCAAATTACCTGCTGCCGAAGTCAAGCGCATCCACTCCGCATTCGTGACCGCGTTCGCATCGCCCGAAGTGCGCGAGGCGATGGCTAAGCAGGGCAACCTGATCAACCCCACCACGCCCGAGGCGGCGGCAGAGTTCTTCCGCTCGGAACTGGCCCGATATGCGGCGCTGATCAAGAAGGCAAACGTCAAAGTCGAGTAATGGCCGATCTAGTCGAGAAGCCGGTTCGCAGGGTCGGCGCACCGGGCGCAATGCAGGCCCGTGCGTTGCAGCCGGCGCCGCAGCCTCTGAGCGGGTTGCGCGTCGTCGAGTTCACGCACATGGTGATGGGCCCGACGTGCGGCATGGTGCTGGCCGACATGGGCGCCGAAGTGATCAAGGTCGAGCCGATCGATGGCGATCGCACGCGCCGCCTGCTCGGCGCGGGCGCGGGCTTTTTCCCAATGTTCAATCGCAACAAGAAAAGCATCGCGATCGACCTGCGCCGCCTGGACGGTGCTGAAGTGGCGCGCGAGCTCGCGGCGAGCGCCGATGTCGTGCTCGAAAATTTCAAGCCCGGCACGATGCAGAAGTACGGACTCGACTATGCAGCGCTATCAAATGCGAATCCGCGCTTGATCTATGTCAGCCACAAGGGATTTCTGCCGGGCCCGTACGAGCATCGAACCGCGCTCGACGAAGTGGTGCAGATGATGGGCGGGCTGGCCTACATGACGGGCCGCCCGGGCGATCCGCTGCGCGCCGGCAGCAGCGTCAACGACATCATGGGCGGAATGTTCGGCGCGATCGGCGCGCTTGCCGCGTTGATTCAGCGCGGCGTTACCGGCAAGGGCATGGAGGTGCAATCTGCCCTGTTCGAGAACAATGTGTTCCTGATGGGCCAGCACATGCTGCAGTTCGCGATGACCGGCAAGCATCCGGCGCCGATGCCGGTGCGCGAAACGCCATGGGCGGTATACGACGTGTTTACGGTCAAGGACGGCGAGCAGATTTTTCTGGCGGCGGTCAGCGATGCACAGTGGTTTACGTTTTGCGATGCGCTCGGCTTTCCAGATCTGAAAACGGATCCCGCACTGGCGACCAACAATCAACGAGTGCAGGTGCGTCCGACGCTGCTGAACATTTTGCGCGAGCGGCTTGCACATCGAACAGCCAACGAGCTTGCGGCCCTGTTCGAAAAGGTCGGTTTGCCGTTCGCGCCTATACGCAGGCCCGAAGATCTGTACGACGACCCGCACCTGAATGCCACCGGCGGCCTGGCTGATCTGCTGCTGCCCGATGGCGACAAGGCCGGACATGCGGTGAAGACAACGCTTTTCCCGATCACCTTGCAGGGCGCTCGCCTCGGCGTGCGCATGAGTCCGCCGAAAATGGGAGAGCACACGCGGGAGTTGCTCTTCGGTATCGGTTATTCATCCGAGAAAGTCGATGCGCTGTTCGCGCAGGCCGCGGTTGCGGAGACTAAGTTTCCAGCCGCGCATCCATCGTGATCTTCGCCTTCATTAGCTTCGACACCGGGCACCCTTCTTTGGCCTTGTTCGCAATCTGTTGAAACTTGGCCTGATCGGCGCCAGGAATCTTCGCCACGACATTCAAATGACTCGCGGTGATCTCGAAACCTTCGCCGACTTTATCGAGCGTCACCTCGGCGTGTGTTTCAATCTTCTCCGGCGACATCCCTTCGTTGCCGAGCATCAGCGATAGCGCCATCGAAAAACAGCCGGCGTGCGCCGCGCCAATCAATTCCTCGGGATTCGTGCCCTTGCCGTTTTCAAAGCGGGACTTGAAGCCGTAAGGGGCGTCTTTCAGCACGCCGGTTTCGGTGGATATCGTGCCGCCGCCGTCCTTGATGCCGCCCTTCCAGACTGCGGAGGCCTTTTTGGTAGACATAATTGCTCCTTGATTCGGTGGAAATGAGCCGTTGGGACAATTCGCTTCGCATACAACGTGCCTGCATGACAGCCTTGACCGCCTTTGCACTGATCGCCGCTCGCCGCGTTGCTAACGGAGCCTGAACATGGAGTTCAAGGAGTATTACGGGACGCTGGGAGTCGAGAAGACCGCCGGCGCCGATGAGATCAAGAAAGCGTATCGCGCGCTGGCGCGCAAATACCATCCCGATGTGAGCAAGGA
>JBGSWY010000239.1:0-4291 GCA_041751715.1 Burkholderiaceae bacterium | reverse complement strand
TATCTGGCTGCTGCCGGGTTGAGCGTCCGCATTATCGAGCGTCGCGGTGTCGTGGGTGGAGCAGCGGTCACCGAGGAGTTTTATCCGGGCTTTCGCAACTCCACGGCAAGCTACACAGTGAGCCTGCTGAATCCCACGGTGATTCGCGATTTGAAGCTTGCGCAGCACGGGCTGCGAATCGTCGAACGGCCATTTTCGAACTTTGTGCCACTGCCCGACGGGCGCCATCTGAAGTTCGGCAGCGACTTAGCTCAAACGAATGCCGAGGTCGCGAAGTTCTCGCAGCGCGACGCCGACCAGCTCCCGGCGTTCTATGCGCGGCTCGATCGACTGGCCGATCAGTTGCGAGAGTGGATTCTGCAGTCGCCGCCGAATCTGGGCGGGCCGATGGTCATCGAAGGATGGCGCGACCTGGTCGCCGCGGCAAAGTTGCTGCTTCAAATGGGCCGCCTGCCACGGCAAGGGCAGCGCGATCTGATCGATGTGTTTACCAAGAGCGCCGGCGACTGGCTCGATTCGTGGTTCGAGTCCGAGCCGCTGAAAGCCGTCCTCGGCTGGGATGCAATCGTGGGCAATTACGCCAGTCCCTATGCGGCGGGGTCAGCATACGTCCTGCTGCATCACTGCTTCGGCGAAGTCAACGGCAAGCGTGGCAAGTGGGGCCACGCGATCGGCGGCATGGGCGCGATCACGCAGGCGATGGCTGCCGAGGCGCGTGAGCGTGGCGTGCGGATCGATGTCGATGCACCGGTCACGCGGGTGATCGTCGAAGGCGGGCATGCGGTGGGCGTCGAGTTGCAGTCCGGCGAAGTCGTGCGGGCGCGCACGGTTGCCGCCAATGTGACACCCAAGCTGCTGTATCAGCGACTGATCGATCGATCCGTGCTGCCGGCGGACTTTATCGAAGCGATCGACCGCACGAAATACGGCTCCGGCACTTTTCGCATTAATGCTGCACTGTCGGAAGTGCCCGACTTTTCTGCGTTGCCGGGCACCGCATCGCAACCGCACCACGCCAGCGGCATTCTGTTGGCGCCGTCGCTGGACTACATGGACCGCGCGTGGCATGACGCTGCGGCGCATGGATGTTCGCGCGAGCCGGTTGTTGAGATGTTGATCCCGAGCGTCGTTGACGATTCGCTGGCGCCTCGCGGCGCTCATGTCGCCAGCCTGTTCTGCCAGCACTTCGCGCCCGGCGCAGATTGGTCGGCACAGAAGGAGGGCGCGGTGCAGGCGATCTTCGATGTCGTGCAGCGCTACTGCCGGAACTTCCGCGCATCGCTGCTTGGCTATCGCGCCCTATCGCCGGCCGATCTGGAAACAGAATTCGGATTGACCGGCGGCGACATCTTTCATGGCCAGCTATCGCTCGACCAGCTGTTCTCGATGCGCCCGGTACTTGGCTATGCGCGCTATCGCGGCCCGATCGCCGGGCTGTATCACTGCGGCTCCGGCGCACATCCGGGCGGCGGCGTGACCGGCGCACCCGGCCACAACGCCGCGCGCGAGATCATTCGAGACTTGAAGTAAATCGGGGTCTGACCCCGATTTATTTTTGCAGGCCGGCAGTTAATTCGACGTTACCGCCGGCCGCGGCCGTGTTGATCGTGACGGTCCGCTCGGCGCAGAAGCGCTGTAGGTAGTGTGGCCCGCCGGCTTTGGGGCCGGTGCCCGACGATCCTTCGCCGCCGAACGGCTGGCTGCCGACCACGGCGCCGATGATGTTTCGATTGACGTACAGATTGCCGACACGCGCGCGCTGCGTCACATGCTCGACTCTTGCGTCGAGGCGCGTATGCAGGCCCATCGTCAATCCGAAGCCTGTCTCGTTGATGGCATCGATCACCCGGTCGAGGTCGTGCTTTTCGTACCGAACGACATGCAATATCGGCCCGAAGTTTTCGCTTTCGAGATTTCCGATCGCATCGATCTCGTAAGCGATCGGCGCGAAAAAGTGGCCATTCAATCCGGCCGGCAGCTCGCATTCGTAAATGCGCCTGCCGTGCCCATGCAGCCAGGCTTGATGTTGCTGCAGCAGGGCGAGCTGTTCAGCGTCGATCACCGGGCCGACATCGGTGCGCGGATCGGCCGGATCGCCGATGATCAGTTCGCGCATCGCACCGCCGATCATGGCCATCATCGCGTCCGCCACCTCGCTCTGCACAAACAGCACGCGCAACGCCGAGCACCGTTGTCCGCACGACCGAAACGCGCTGCTGATGACGGCGTCCGTGACCTGCTCCGGCAGTGCGCTTGAGTCGACGATCATCGCGTTCTGCCCTCCGGTTTCGGCGATCAGAACGCCCACCGGCGCAGCGCGCGCGGCCAGCGCGCGATTGATCGCGCGTGCGGTGGCGATCGATCCGGTAAAGGCGACCCCGGCGACGCGCAGGTCGGACGTCAATGCGCGACCGATCGTCTCGCCGCCCAGAGTCAGTTGCAGCACGTCTCGGGGCACACCGGCGGCGTGCATCAGCTGCACGGCACGGAACGCAATCAGCGGCGTCTGCTCGGCCGGTTTGGCGACTACACCGTTGCCGGCGACCAGCGCAGCAGCGATCTGCCCGCCGAAAATCGCCAGCGGAAAGTTCCACGGGCTGATGCATACGAACACTCCTCGACCGGCCAGTCGCAGCTCATTCGATTCACCAGCCGGCCCGGGCAGCGCCTGCACTTTCATCTGCTCGCGCCCTAGCACGGCGTAGTAGCGGCAGAAGTCGATCGCCTCGCGCACCTCAAGGTGCGCATCGAGCATCGTGCGGCCGGCTTCGCGCACGATGAGCGCAGCGAGTTCGTCGTGCGCCGCTTCCCATGCGTCGGCAACTCGATCGATGATGGCCGCGCGAGCATCCACACCGAGCGCATCCCACTCGTGCATCGCGGCCTGAGCACCCGCAATCGCTGTCGCAGCATCTTCGGCTGTCGCGTCGATCACCGAGCCGACCTGCTGCTCGAGTCGCGCGGGATTGCGGATGGCAACCGGAGCCGCCGTCGTGGCGACACTGCTGATCAGCGAGGCCGCAGCCACCGCCTGCAACTGCGTGACTGCCTGTGTCATCGCGATCAGCGTCGGGGCGAATTGCAGATCGATGCCCTTCGAGTTACGCCGCCGCGGAAACAGTTCTTCGCCTGTCGGCAAGGCGGACGACGCCTGTCTCGAATCGACAAACGCCTGTGCCTGTGCGTACACATCGTTGACCAGCGAATCGGACGGCACCGAGCGATCGGTGATCTGATGCACGAACGAGGTATTGGCGCCGTTCTCGAGCAGACGCCGCACAAGATAGGCCAGCAGATCGCGAAACTCGCCGACCGGCGCGTACACGCGCACGCGGGCGTCCGGTTGATCGGCAAGCAGCGCGTCATACAGCGGATCACCCATGCCGTGCAGCCGCTGAAACTCATAACGGCGGCCGCCGGACTTGCCGGCAAACTCGCGCGCGAACTCGATGATCGACGCCACAGTCAGCGCGTTATGGGTCGCAAACTGCGGATACACGGGTGCCGGGTGCGCCAGCATCCGCCGGGCAACGGTTAGGAATGAAACGTCGGTCGCCCATTTGCGCGAGAAGACCGGAAACCCAGCCATGCCGAGCTCGTGGGCGCGCTTGATCTCTGCATCCCAGTAAGCGCCCTTGACGAGCCGCACCGCGATCGGCCGCCGCAACTCTTCGCTCACGTGCAGCAGATGGTCGATCGTCCGGAGCACGCGCGGCTGATAGCTCTGCAACGCAAGCCCGAGACCCGGCCAGTCGCCCAGCGCCGGCTCGCGCATCAGCCGCTCGAACAGCGCGACGTGCAGCACCAGGCGCTCGGACTCTTCGGCATCGACCGTGAAATTGACGGCCGCGGCGCGAGCCATCTCGGCCAGCTCGACCAGGCGCGGATACAGCTCGTACTCGCAACGCTCGATCTGCGACGTCTCAAAGCGCGGATGAATTGCGGATAGCTTGACCGAGATGCCGTCGCGCATCGTCCAGTCCCCACCACCGGCCTGCTTCAGCGCTTTCAGCGCCTCTATATACAAGGTGTATGAACGATCGGCATCGTGCTGCGTGCGCGCGCCTTCACCCAGCATGTCGAACGAGTACGTCACGCGCGGATCGGGCCGCCGTGCGGCGCGCGCCATCGCATCGCGCAAGCCGGTCGCGAAGACGAACTGATCCCCGAAGCGCCGTATGCCGTCGATCACCAGCGGCCGCAGCGCGCTCTTCGCCAGCCACGCGCGTATTCGTGTTGCGCCTCCGGTCGCTGCGCGCCCGCCCCCCGTGGGGGCACGCGATTCGCTTGG
>JBGSWY010000238.1:0-6117 GCA_041751715.1 Burkholderiaceae bacterium | reverse complement strand
CCGTCAGATCAGACGCGCGATCAGCATCAGTAGAAGCGACAACAGGACCGTGCTGGTGAACGGCAAAACATACTGGCGGCCGTTACGCGTGAAGCGCAGGTCGCCGGGCAGGCGGCCGACACCGAGCTTTGCCAGCCACGGCTGCAGCGCGGTGAGGACCAGCAGCGCGATAAAGGTCGTGACCAGCCATTTCATCGTCGGCGCAGTGTACGCAGCGCGCCGCGTGCTGTTCAGGTATTCAGAAGATCAGCGCCAGCAGCAGAACCACGACCGCAAGGCCGATCAGAAAAATGATGCCGATGGTGCTGCCGAGAAACTTCAGCATGCGAACCTCCTGCGCCGTATGGATGCGATCGAGCGAGGCATATAACGTGCCGCTCAGAGCGTGTGCAGACGGTCCCCATGTGCAAAGCTGACGAAGGGGCCCGTGACTCCGCGCCCGACCATCAGCACCTTGAACAGCTCGCCCATTTCCGCCTCGGACAGCAACCGGTGCGCTGCGTGGGTTCGCTGCGGCGAGCGAGCAGCCTGCAACTTGTTCAGCGCCCCGCAGTTCAGAAGAAAGTGTGCTTGCGACGTGTAGCCGAGCACGTCCAGGCCCACCTCGTGCGCCGCCTGCGCCATCGCTGAAAAATCCACATGCGCGGTCAGGTCATTCAGCCCGGGAAACCAGAACGGATCGCCGTGCGCATGATGGCGAAAATGGCACATGATGGTTCCCATCAGCCGCTGCGGGTGGTAATACTCCCGGCGCGGAAACCCGTAGTCGATCGTCAGCAACGCGCCGCGCGCCAGCCAGTCGCCCGCCGATCGCATCCAGCTTTCGGCCGCCAAGTTCACTTCGGACGTGTAACCGTCGGGAAAGGAACCGTGTTCGGCTTCGATGGCCGCCACCGCGGCGACCAGCGCGTCATGCGCAGTGCGCTCCTCGAATGCGAAGCCTCCATCGTGCTTGACGACGCCGCGCTCACACACCATGTTGCCGCGCTTCACGAAAAGTTTGACCGGCATCACGTCGAGCACCTCGTTCGCCAGCATCACGCCTTCGAAACCAACCGGCGGCGCCGTGAGCCATTCGACCGGTGCACCCTGCAGCCGTTGCCGTTGCCGCTGCGTCAGATCCGGTGAAACTTCGACGATCGAATAATGCTGCAACGGCACCTTGCGGTCGGCCAGCGCGGCAATCAGCTCTTCGGCCAGAGCTCCGGAGCCGGCGCCGAACTCGACGATGCGTGCCGGTACCTGCTCGAACAGCTGCACCACCTGTTCCGCCAATGCCTGCGCAAACAGCGGCGAAAACTCCGGCGCCGTGACAAAGTCACCGCCCACGCTCGAGTCTCCGAACTTGCGCGCACCTGCCGCGTAGTAGCCGAGCTGCGGCGCATACAGCACCAGCTGCATGTAACGATCGAAGGAGAGCCAACCGCCGGCGCGCGTGATTTCACCTGCAATGTGCGACGCCACACGCGTGCTGTGCTCGATCGTCGCGGGGCCCGGCAACGGCATTGACGAACGCGCGGTGGTCATGGGTCGATGGTACTGCCGGTAAACTCCCGCGCCTCATATGCCTCAACTGTCGAACCGGGCTGCGCTCGTCACCGGCGGTGCGCGCCGCATCGGCCGCGAGATCGCGCTGGCGCTGGCACGCGACGGTTGGGATGTGGCGGTCCACTATGCAACTTCGCGCGACGACGCGCTGAACACCGTGGCTGAAATAGAAGCGCTCGGGCGACGCGCGATTGCGGTCAATCGCGATCTTGCGGTAGAGCCGGGTGTCGTCAGCCTGCTGGCCGAATGCGCAGACGAGCTGGCGCCGGTGACCTGTGTGGTCAACAACGCATCGCTTTTCGAGTACGACAACGCCGAGCACTTCAGCGGTGACTCGCTGGCGCGTGCGATGCGTACGAATGTGGCTGCGCCGGTTCTGCTGGCGCGCGCGCTGCACCGACAGCTGGCGCACGATGAGCGCGGCGTGGTGATCAACCTTCTCGATCAGAAGCTTGCGAATCCGAACCCGGATTTTCTTTCGTACACGCTGTCGAAAGCGGCGCTGAAGGAGGCGACGACACTACTGGCCATCGCACTGTCGCCGAAGGTCAGAGTCGTCGGCATCGCGCCAGGCATTACGCTCGCGGCGGAGGGCCAGAGCGAAAGTGGTTTCGCCGAAGCGCATCGCCGAACGCCACTGGGCCGCTCAAGCACGCCGGCGGATATCGCGCAGGCAACTGTTTATCTGGCCAATGCCGGAGCAGTGACCGGCACCATGCTGCTGGTCGATGGCGGACAACATCTGGTGCCGAGCTCGCGCGACGTGATGTTTTTGACCGAGCCAGGTATGGAGGGCGAGTCATGAGCGCACTTCTTGACGCAAGGCTCGCCGATTGCCGCCGGGTTTTTCTGCGCAACTACGTGGTGGATGCCAATATCGGCGTCCATGCGCACGAGAAAAACGGCGTTCAGCACGTTGCGTTCAATGTCGACGTCTTCGTTCCGCTTGCGCTTTCCACGCCGCGCCACGACCGGATTCACGAGGTCATCGACTACGACTTCATTCGGCTGACAATCAAGCGCCGCATCGACCTGGGCCACATCAACTTGCAGGAAACCCTGATCGACGACATCGCGCGGGCATTGCTCGCTCATCCGGCCGTGCGCGCGGTGCGTGTGTCGAGCGAGAAACCCCATGTATACGACGATGTCGATGCAGTCGGCATTGAGATCATGCACTTCAAGGAGGCGCAATGAACGCGCCAGATCATCGACTACGAAAGCTTGCGTACGAGAACAACAAGCTCGAAAAGCGCCTGCTGCGCCTGACGGGCCAGGCGATCGCACAGTTCAACATGATCGAAGCCGGCGACAAGGTGATGGTGTGCCTGTCCGGCGGCAAGGACAGCTACAGCCTGCTGCAGGTGCTGCTGCGGCTGCGCGAGCGCGCGCCGATCGACTTCGACATCGTGGCGGTCAATCTGGATCAGAAACAGCCGGGCTTTCCGGAAGAAGTCCTGCCCGGATATCTGCGCTCGGTCGGCGTGCCGTTTCATATCGAAGCGCAGGACACCTACTCGATTGTCAAGCGCGTGATTGCCGAGGGCAAGACGATGTGTTCGCTGTGTTCGCGGCTGCGGCGCGGCATTTTGTATCGCGTGGCCGGCGAGCTTGGGGCCACGAAGATCGCGCTCGGCCATCATCGCGACGACATCCTGGGAACGTTCTTCCTGAACCTGTTCTACGGCGGCACGTTGAAAGCGATGCCGGCGAAGCTCGCATCCGACGATGGCAGGCACATCGTGATCCGGCCGCTAGCCTACGTCGAGGAAGCCGACCTCGCGCGCTACGCGGAGATCAAGTCGTTTCCGATCATTCCCTGCAACCTGTGCGGCTCGCAGGTCAATCTGAAGCGGCAGGAGATCAAACGCATGCTGCTTGATTGGCAAAAGCGCTTTCCGGGCCGAGTCGAAAACACCTTCAATGCATTGGCGAGAGTCGCACCATCGCATCTGATGGACGCGAGGCGGTTCGACTTCCGAGCGTTGCGCGCGTCCGGCGCACCCGAACCCGACGGCGATATTGCTTTCGATGACTCGCCCTGCAGCGACGACGCGGGTGTCGCAGCCGACGTGGTCCGCTTCGCATGAGGACTGCGCACTTTCAGCGCGCCTTGAATTCCGCTCCGTCTATTTCCACAGCACTTCCAGTATCTTCTTCTGAGCGGTGCCCGAGATCATCGTAAGGCTGTGCGCAAGGCGATTGCCGTTCAAGTGGGGATCGGGATTGACGGGGGCGTCGCGCGCCTCGCGTTGATCCTGACGGAGGGCCCTGTCCCTGAGAGTTGCCGGTGCACGGGCCGACTTTGGAATGTGCGCCTCGTCAATCGAGCCGTCACCCTTGATTCGAAATCGCTGGCAGTAAATGCGCACGACCTCTCTCAGCTTTGTGTTTTCCAGCCTGCACACGACAGTAGCAATGTCGACGGTTTTGCCGGCAAAATTTCGCAGCACCGCCCGCCGGCCGAAATAGAATTCGTCGAACGCGGTCTTGGTCAGAGGCGACACTTCGTCGCCACTCACGAGAAATATGCGATAGCCGATGCGCTGTTTCACAAAATGCAGGTGTCCGGAATTCGGCACAGCGCACCGAGCGCGCGGGCCATGCGAGGTTAAAAGAACGGGAAGCACTTATCGATGCGTTGATCATCTCAAAGCTCACGGCGTTGAGGATCGACGCAACTGACCAGAAACGGCTAAGCCGAAAGGCCAGAGTCAAATGAGTGAAAGTCATGCATCTGCAGACGCCTTCGCGCGCGCAGGCGATCTGGGGTTCACCTGCCGCACGCGCAGGAACGGCGATGTCGAGTTGCTGCGCCATGGCAAGCTCGCGTCCTGCTACGCGATGCGCAAGCGACTAATTTCAAGCGCTGAGGTCGAAGCAGGCGAGCTCAAGGACACGCAGCAACTGATGGCCCTAAACGCTTCGGCTGCGTCATGCCGATCAATGACAATCTGTCTTTTAAGGAGACGCCGATGCTGGTGAACAATTCTGCTGATCGCAAGTGGAGCGCTACAGACTATCCCGGCATCGAACGGAGCCTTTTTCGGAACAACGAAACGGGTGGCCGCTCTTCCGTCGTGCGATTAACCCGCGGGTCCCGGTTTCCTCGTCACGCTCACCACGGAACCGAGGAAGTGGTGGTCCTCGCTGGAACGGTGCGCATTGGTGGAGTTGAACTCAGTGCGGGCGACTACCTGTTCACGAGTGCAGGTGAAGAACATGACGTGGTCGCCGTTTCGGATGCAACTATTTTTGTTTCATCGCAAATGAGTACGCCTGTTGTTGAACCGTTGCCCGAAGCGGGTAGGTAAGGCGTAGTGGCGGGCCCTGGCGCATACGTGCATGGTTACGACCCGACGGAGAATCTGCGGCTGCAGGACCAGGCCTCTACGCTCGTAGAGCTGTTGCATTCGGATACGGCTTACCCGGCAGGAAGCAGCGTTCTGGAAGCCGGGTGCGGGGTTGGGGCACAAACGATCACCCTGGCAACCTACAGCCCGCAGGCGCTGATTACGTCGATAGATGTGTCCGAAGCATCGATCGTCGAGGCAAGAATGGCTGTGCATGCGGCGGGCATCAGAAATGTGACGCTACGGCAGGCGGACATCTTTAATTTGCCGTTCCCGCCTGAGTCATTCGATCATGTCTTCGTGTGCTTCGTCCTTGAACATCTGGCGCAGCCCGTCGAGGCGTTGAGAGCACTGAAGCACGTGCTGAAGCCCGGTGGAACCATTACGGTGATTGAAGGCGATCATGGTTCGACGTTCTTTTATCCGGACAGCGACTATGCGCGCGGGGCGATTCGTTGCCTGGTGGATTTGCAAGCAGGCACCGGCGGGAATGCACTGATAGGAAGGGCGCTGTACCCGTTGCTGACGGAAGCCGGTTTCGGCGCCGTGCATGTCTCGCCGCGAATGATCTACGTCGACTCCAGCAAGCCGGCTCTGGTCGACGGATTCACAAGGAAGACTTTCACCGCGATGATCGAGGGGATTCGAAAGCCCTCCCTTGAATCGGGGTTGATGAGCGAAGCCGAATTCGACCAGGGCGTGGCCGACCTGTACCGAACGGCGGAAGCAGACGGCGTTTTTTGCTACACATTTTTCAAGGCGAGTGCCGTCAGGGAGTGAGGTCTCAGATCGCAGCGAGTGCGCGTTCGACTTCATCCACCAACACCTGAGGCGGCTCGCATCCGACCGAAATGCGAATGAACCCCTCGGGAACCGCATCGCCCCAGCGTGCGCGGCGCTCGGCGCAGGTGTGAACGCCGCCGAAGCTAGTGGAGGCGCGCATGAACGCGCAGCCTTCAATGAAGCGCTCGGCATTGGCCTTGCTCGCAAGCGTCAACGCGATCAGGCTGCCGCCGCTTTTCATCTGCGCCTGCGCAAGCTGATGCGCCGGATGCGATGCAAGCCCCGGATAGCGTAGAGCGACCGTCTTCGGATGCCGAGCCAGGCGTTCGGCGATCGCCAGTGCGTTCGCGCACATCCGCGCATGGCGGACTTCGAGCGTTTCAAGGCCGCGATGCACCAGCCACGCTTCGTGCGGCCCCGGCACCGCGCCGGC
>JBGSWY010000237.1:0-1732 GCA_041751715.1 Burkholderiaceae bacterium | reverse complement strand
GTATATCGGCGATACGCACGACGGCACCGGGCTGCATCACATGGTGTTCGAGGTGGTCGACAACTCGGTGGACGAGGCGCTGGCCGGCTACTGCGACGACATCATCGTCACGATTCATACCGACAATTCGATCTCGGTGGTGGACAACGGCCGCGGCATTCCGACCGGCATCAAGTTCGACGATAAACACGAGCCGAAGCGCTCGGCGGCCGAGATTGCGCTGACCGAGTTGCACGCCGGCGGCAAGTTCAACCAGAACAGCTACAAAGTGTCGGGTGGCTTGCACGGCGTCGGCGTGTCGTGCGTGAACGCGCTGTCCGAATGGCTGCGTCTGACGATCCGGCGCGGTGGCCACATGCACTACCTGGAGTTTCGTCGCGGCGACGTGCAGGACAGGATCGTGCAAACGATGCAGGGCGAGCAGGGGCCGGTCGAAGCATCGCCAATGAAGGTCACCGGCCCGACTGACCGGCGCGGCACCGAAGTTCATTTTCTGCCCGACGACTCGATCTTCACCAATGTCGATTTTCACTACGACGTGCTGTCGAAGCGGCTGCGCGAGCTTTCATTCCTGAACAACGGCGTGCGCATCAAGCTGATCGATCAGCGCAACGCCAAGGAGGAGGACTTCGCATTCTCCGGCGGTGTCAAAGGCTTCGTGCAGTACATCAACAAGGCCAAGACGGTGCTGCACCCGAACGTGTTCTACGTCAGCACCGAGTCGAGCGCCGGCGGAACGCAGGTCGGCGTCGAGGTGGCCATGCAGTGGAACGACGGCTACAACGAAAGCCTGCTCGCGTTTACCAACAACATTCCGCAAAGGGATGGCGGCACGCACATCACCGGGCTGCGCGCTGCAATGACGCGCGTGCTCAACAGCTACATCAAGAGCCACGAGTTCGACAAGCGGGCCAAGGTCGAAACGACCGGCGACGACATGCGCGAAGGACTCGCCTGCGTGCTGTCGGTCAAGGTGCCCGAGCCGAAGTTCAGCTCGCAGACCAAGGACAAGCTGGTGTCATCCGAGGTGCGCCCTGCGGTGGAGGACGCGATTGGTCGCGCGCTCGAAAGCTATCTGCTCGAGCGCCCGGCCGATGCCAAGATCATTTGCGGCAAGATCGTCGATGCCGCGCGTGCGCGCGAAGCGGCGCGCAAGGCACGCGAGATGACGCGCCGCAAGGGCGTGCTCGATGGCGTTGGGCTGCCGGGCAAGCTGGCCGACTGCCAGGAGCGCGATCCGGCGAAGTCCGAGCTCTACATCGTCGAGGGCGATTCGGCCGGCGGTTCTGCCAAGCAGGGCCGCGACCGCAAGTTCCAGGCGGTGCTGCCGCTGCGCGGCAAGGTGTTGAACGTGGAAAAGGCGCGGTTCGACAAGCTGATCTCATCTGAGCAGATCGCCACCTTGATCACCGCGCTCGGCACGGGCATCGGCGCCCCCGATACGCCGGACGGTTTCAACCTCGCCAAGCTGCGCTATCACCGCATCATCATCATGACCGACGCTGACGTTGACGGCGCGCACATCCGCACCCTGCTGCTGACGCTGTTCTACCGGCAGATGCCGCTGCTGGTCGAGCACGGCCACATCTATATCGCGCAGCCGCCGCTGTACCGGATCAAGCACGGCAAGGATGAGCGCTATATCAAGGACGATCACGAACTTGCCCAGTACGTCGTCACGCTGGCGCTAAAGGACGCGAAGCTGCTTCCTGGCGAGGGCGCCGGGTTGGAC
>JBGSWY010000236.1:0-3746 GCA_041751715.1 Burkholderiaceae bacterium | reverse complement strand
CGCCGCCGCGTCCTTAGCCGCGATCCTCGAATCGCGCGGCCTCAAAGTCACCCTGATCAAGCTCGACCCGTACATCAACGTCGATCCCGGCACGATGTCGCCGTTTCAGCACGGCGAAGTGTTCGTCACCGAAGACGGCGCTGAAACCGACCTCGACCTCGGGCACTACGAGCGTTTTATCTCCGCCAAGATGCGGAAAGTGAACAATTTCACCACAGGACAGATCTACGACTCGGTGATCAAGAAGGAACGGCGCGGCGAGTATCTGGGCAAGACGGTGCAGGTAATTCCGCACATCACCAACGAGATTCAGGACTTCATCGAGCGGGGTGCACGCGCGGCATGGGACGGCAAGGCCGACGTTGCGATCGTCGAAATCGGCGGCACCGTGGGCGATATCGAATCGCTGCCGTTTGTCGAGGCGGTACGCCAGATGCGACTGCGTCTGGGCCAGACCTCGGCCTGCTATGTTCATCTGACCCTGGTGCCGTTCATTGCTTCCGCCGGCGAGCTGAAGACCAAGCCGACGCAGCACAGCGTGCAGAAGATGCGCGAGATCGGCATCTCTCCCGACGTGCTGTTGTGCCGCGCGGACCGGCCGATTCCTGAAGAAGAGCGCGCCAAGATTTCGTTGTTCTCGAATGTCCCGATGGATGCCGTGATTTCGGCGTGGGATGTCAGCTCGATTTACAAGATTCCGACCATGCTGCACAAGCAGGGGGTCGACGAGATCGTCTGCTTCAAGCTCGGCATCATCGCCAAGCCGGCCGATTTGTCGAGCTGGGACAAGCTGGTCTACGGGCTCGAGCACCCCGAGCATGAAGTCACGATCGGCATGGTCGGCAAGTATGTTGACCTTTCTGACTCCTACAAGTCGCTGAACGAAGCGCTGATCCATGCCGGCATCATCACTCGCACCAAGGTCAAGATCGAGTACCTGGATTCCGAGCAGATCGAAAGCGACGGCGCAGCATCACTCGATAAAGTCGATGCGGTACTGGTGCCCGGTGGCTTCGGCAAGCGCGGAACCGAAGGCAAAATTGCGGCGATCCGCCACGCGCGCGAAAACAATCTTCCCTATCTCGGCATCTGTCTGGGCATGCAACTCGCGACCATCGAGTTCGCGCGCAACGTGTGCGGTCTTGCGGGCGCCAATTCGACCGAGTTCGATCCCGACTCGCCGCATCCGGTGGTCGCGCTGATCACCGAATGGACCGATCGCACCGGCCGCATTGAAAAGCGCGATGCGCAGTCTGATCTCGGCGGCACGATGCGGCTGGGTTCACAGAAGTGCCCGGTCGAGCGCGGCACTTTGGCTGCGCGCATCTACGGCGCCGAGGTCAATGAGCGGCACCGGCATCGCTATGAAGTGAACAACGCCTACGTGCCGCAACTCGAAGCAAACGGATACATGGTCTCGGCACGCACGCCGAGCGAGAAGCTGACCGAGATCATGGAGCTGCCATCGCATCCGTTTTTCATCGGTGTGCAGTTTCACCCGGAGTTCACATCGACGCCTCGGAACGGCCATCCGCTGTTCAAGGCGTTTATCGAAGCGGCGCTTGTCAGCCGGCAGGCGCGCGCTGCCCCGGCGACAGAAGTAGCGATCGCGCCGATCGCGCACAAGGCCGCAGCGTGAAGCTTGCGGGTTTCGAAGTCGGGCTCGACAAGCCGCTGTTCCTGATTGCAGGGCCGTGCGTGATCGAGTCCGAGCAGATGGCGATCGATACCGCGGGCCGGTTGAAGGAGATCACCGGCGCGCTCGGTGTGCCGTTCATTTACAAGTCGAGTTTTGACAAGGCCAATCGCAGCTCGGGCAACAGTTTTCGCGGCCTCGGCATCGACGAGGGCTTGCGAATTCTGGGCGCGGTGAAGAAACAGGTTGGGGTACCGGTGCTCACGGACGTACACGATGAAGATGAAATCAAGCCGGCGGCCGGGGTCGTCGATGTTCTGCAAACACCGGCGTTTCTGTGCCGGCAGACCGACTTCATTCGCGCCTGTGCCGTCAGCGGCAAGCCAGTGAACATAAAGAAGGGCCAGTTCCTCGCGCCCGGCGACATGAGGAACGTGATCGACAAGGCGCGCGATGCTGCGCGTGAGGCGGGCCTGCCCGAGGACAGCTTCATGACGTGCGAGCGCGGCGCATCGTTTGGCTACAACAATCTCGTATCCGACATGCGATCGCTTGCGATCATGCGCGAAACCAATGCTCCGGTGGTTTTCGATGCCACGCACTCGGTGCAGCTGCCGGGGGGGCAGGGTGCCACCAGCGGTGGTCAGCGTGAATTCGTGCCGGTGCTCGCACGCGCCGCCGTCGCAGTGGGTGTGGCCGGCGTGTTCATGGAGACGCATCCGAATCCCGCCGAAGCAAAATCCGACGGACCAAACGCGGTACCGCTCGACCGAATGAAAGAACTGCTTGAAACGCTGGTCGAACTCGATCGCGCAGTCAAGCGACAAGGCTTTATCGAGGCAACCTTCGCTTAGGAAAATAAATCGGGGTCTGACCCCGATTCTTTAAGGACATCATGAGCGCCATCGTCGACATCATCGGCCGCGAGATTCTCGATTCGCGCGGCAATCCGACCGTTGAATGCGACGTGTTGCTCGAAAGCGGCGTGATGGGCCGCGCCGCGGTTCCGTCGGGTGCATCGACCGGCGCACGCGAGGCGATCGAGCTGCGCGACGGCGATGCGAACCGGTATGGCGGCAAGGGCGTAACGAAAGCAATCGAGAACATCAACACCGAAATCTCGGAAGCGGTGATGGGCCTCGAAGCGAACGAACAGGCGTTTCTCGATGGCGCGCTGATCGAGCTCGACGGCACCGAGAACAAATCGCGGCTCGGCGCCAATGCCATGCTGGCAGTGTCGCTCGCGGTCGCGAAGGCGGCGGCCGAAGAGTCTGGGCTGCCGCTTTATCGCTACTTCGGTGGCAGCGGCGCGATGCAGATGCCGGTGCCGATGATGAACGTGGTCAACGGCGGCGCGCATGCGAACAACAATCTCGATCTACAGGAGTTGATGATCGTGCCGCTCGGCGCGCCGACGTTTTCGGAAGCGGTGCGCTACGGCGCGGAAGTGTTTCACGCGCTGAAGCAGTTGATCGACAAAGCGGGCATGAGCACCGCGGTGGGTGACGAGGGGGGCTTCGCGCCGAGTGTGAAGAACCACGAAGCTGCGATCGAGATGATCCTGGAGGCGATCGATAGAGCCGGGTATACGGCAGGCACGGACATCGCCGTGGCGCTCGACTGTGCGGCCAGCGAGTTTTTCAGGGACGGCAAATATTGGCTCGACAGCGAGGGCTTGACGTTGGCCGCCGCCGACTGGACCAACATGCTGGCTACCTGGTGCGACAAGTATCCGATTGTGTCGATCGAAGACGGCATGGCGGAAAACGATTGGGACGGCTGGGAGCAGCTGACGCGCAAGCTCGGCGATAAAGTGCAGTTGGTCGGCGACGATGTGTTCGTGACCAACACCGTGCTGCTGCGCGAGGGAATCCGGCGCGGCGTAGCCAATTCGATTCTGATCAAGATCAACCAGATCGGCACATTGACCGAAACGTTCGCCGCGATCGAGATGGCCAAGCGCGCCGGTTACACGTCGGTGATCAGCCACCGCTCCGGTGAAACCGAGGACACGACGATTGCCGACATCGCTGTCGGCACCAACGCGCTGCAGATCAAGACCGGCTCACTCAGCCGCTCGGACCGCATCGCGAAGTACAACCAGCTGCTG
>JBGSWY010000235.1:0-9001 GCA_041751715.1 Burkholderiaceae bacterium | reverse complement strand
CGTTTGAACGTCTCGCGCAGAGGTCGCACTTCCGCCTGCTCGAGTACGCCGCGCCGCGCCAGCTCGTCATGCAACTGCGGCAGTCGGTAGTGAGGTACGGCCGGAAACAGGTGATGCTCGACGTGATAATTGACGTGGTGCGGAAACATCACGAAGCGTGCGAACGGCCCGACCCGGTTCGTGCGCGCCGCAGTCAGCGGCGTCGACAGGTCGGTGACTGCGCCATGCTCGCAGATGGCGCGCAGTCGCAGGATCGGTTGAATCACGGTCGCGAGCGGCAGCGTCCATAGCACCAGAAACTTGGCGAGCGCGAGCGGTCCGCCCAACGCCAATGCAACGATCGGTGCACCGATATGAAACGCCACGACGCCCCAGCGATCGCTCCGCGCTGCCGTGCGTAGCGCAGCCGACGTGTCGTCCAGCGGTCGCTGCGCTTCCCGCGTGTTGGCGTTGATTGCGGGGTTGCCGAAGAAGTACGCGTAGGTCTTGAATGCAGTCAGGCCACAGATGTCCTTTGCCAGCTTCTTCAACAGGTAGGCCTTGCCGCGTGGATACCCGCCGTGCAGGGCAATGTCCGGATCGACCTCGCCATATAAATTGTTGTGATGCAACCGGTGAATGACGCGATAACTCATCATTGACACACCGCCCACCGTGCCTACAAGACGCCCGATCGCATCGTTGAGCCAGCGCGTTTCGTATAGCCGGTAATGCGCGGCGTCGTGCGCCAGTACGAACAGGGCATGCTGCTGGATGCCGATCAGCAATACGGCGGGGATGACGATCCACCACGTGAAGTGGCTCCAGGCAACGCCGAGCGTTATGGCGATAACGGCGAGCGTCGTGGCAACCGCGAGCGTTGAGCGCAAAGAGGACAAACGAGTCAGATCGGCCAGGATCTCCGCTGGCAGCAGCTTGCGCACGTGCGCGGCGTTGGCAGGCGCCCGGACCGTCGCTATGCCACGAAGATCATCGCGAAACTCTTCGCCGCGCACCGTAGCTGCTTCGCCGGTCATGCTTCGATCGACCTGTCGTCGCCTATCATGTTCCCCAATATAACCTTCACGGCGACGCAGGAAAACCGATGAAACTATCCAGTGATTCGATTGAAGACGGCAAGCCCATTTCGGCCGAATTCGCGTTTTGCAAGACCGATGCGGCCAAGCACGCAACGCTTTCCGATAACCGCAATCCGCACCTCGCTTGGGACGACGTTCCGGCAGCGACGAAGTCGTTTGCGCTGATCTGCCATGACGTCGATGTTCCGAGCAAGGCGGACGATGTGATGAAGGAGGACCGCGAAATACCGTCTTCATTGCCGCGCATCGATTTTTATCACTGGGTGCTGGTCGATATCCCGCCGACCCAGCGCTCAATCGAGGCCGGCAGCTACTCGAAGGAAGTCAAGCCGCGCGGCAAGAACGGCCCGGTCGCGCCCAACAACACGCGGCAGGGGATCAACGGCTACACGGAGTGGTTTGCCAACGACCACGACATGAACGGCGATTACTTCGGCTACGACGGCCCGTGCCCGCCGTGGAACGATTCGATCGTGCATCGCTATGTGTTTACGCTGTATGCGCTCGATATCGATCGCGTGCCGCTCGACGGCAAATTCAGCGGGTCGGACGTGCTGAAGGCGATCGAAGGCCACGTGATCGCCAAGGCTCAGTTCACCGGGACCTACACGCTGAATCGGCGACTGGCTGCATGACGACAACCCTGCTGCTGATCCGGCATGGCGAAACGGCATGGAATGCCGAGCATCGCATCCAGGGTCAGCTCGACATACCGTTGTCGCCGCTCGGAATCCTGCAGGCGGCGCGTCTGGCCGAATGCCTGTCGAATGAGCCGATCGACGCGGTGTATTCGAGCGAGCTGTCGCGAGCATGGTTGACCGCCGCGCCGGTGGCAGAGCGCATCGGCCTCGACCTCATTGCGGAGCCGCGGTTGCGCGAGCGCTCGTTCGGTTTCTTCGAAGGATTGACGCTGGACGAGATTGCCGAGCGTCATCCTGCCGAGTTTGCGCAATGGCGCGCCCGAGACCCGGCATGGCAGCTCGATGGCGGCGAAAGCGGTGCGCAACTGATCGAGCGGGTGCTCGCCGCCGTTGCCGACATCTCCGCGAAGCACGCGGGCCGCACCGTCGTGCTGGTTTCGCATGGCGGCGTGCTGGATGTCGTCTACCGCGCCGCGCGCTCGCTGGCGTGGGATGCGCCGCGCGAACATCAGATGCTCAACGCCGCGGTCAATCGCCTCACAGCGTCGGCACTGCCGCTGGTGCTGGAGATTGAACGATGGAGCGACATCGCGCATCTGGCGGAGGCGCGCGACGAGCTGCCGGTATGACTTCGGTCGCCCCGGCGCGCTCACTGGCATAATTTCGGCGCCATCAGGGTCTGCAGACCCGGAGTCCGCGTTACTGGCGTAGGGTGAAGAACACCCGGGGAGTGCGGACTGTTTCTCGCCGTACGCCTGGGCACGATGGCAAGTGATCGCAGTTATCGATATTTCACTTGCATCCTGCGCGAGGACATCATGTTTCAACGAAGCAAACACACGCTGGAGCGGACCGATCCGGAAGTCTGGTCCGCGATTGAGAGCGAACATCGGCGGCAAGAACAGCACATCGAATTGATTGCGTCCGAGAACTACTGCAGCCCGGCCGTGCTCGCGGCGCAGGGCAGCCAGCTCACCAACAAGTACGCCGAAGGCTATCCGGGCAGGCGCTATTACGGCGGCTGCGAGTTCGTCGATATCGCCGAAACGCTTGCGATCGAGCGGCTCAAGCAGTTATTCGCGGTGCCTGGCACAGAGATCGCAGCCAACGTGCAGCCGCACTCCGGCGCACAGGCCAATGGAGCAGTATTTCTGGCGTTGCTGACGCCGGGCGACACGATCATGGGAATGAGCCTGGCCGAGGGCGGCCATCTGACGCACGGCATGCCGCTCAACATCAGCGGCAAGTGGTTCAAGGTCGTCAGCTACGGGCTGAACGAGCGCGAGGAAATCGATTACGACGCTTTGCAAGCGTTGGCGCGCGAGCATCGCCCGAGGCTGATCATCGCAGGGGCCTCTGCGTATTCGCTGCGGATCGATTTCGAACGTTTTGCGAAAGTGGCGCACGAAGTCGGAGCGCACTTGATGGTGGACATGGCGCACTACGCCGGCCTGATCGCTGCGGGCGAATATCCGAGCCCGATACCGTACGCCGATGTCATCACGTCGACCACGCACAAGACGTTGCGCGGACCGCGCGGTGGGTTGATCCTGATGAAGCCGCAGCTGGAAAAGGCGATCAACTCGGCCGTATTTCCCGGCTTGCAGGGCGGCCCGCTGATGCACGTGATCGCTGCCAAGGCAGTGGCATTCAGGGAAGCGCTGGCGCCCGAATTCAAGGCGTATCAGAAACAGGTGATGATCAATGCGCGTGTGATGGCTGAAACGCTGGTCAGGCGCGGCTTGCGCATTGTTTCCGGCCGTACCGAAAGCCATTTGATGCTGGTCGACTTGCGCGCCAAGAACATCACGGGCAAGGACGCTGAAGCGCTGCTCGGGGAGGGCCACATAACGATCAACAAGAACGCGATTCCGAAGGATCCGCAAAAGCCGATGGTGACCAGCGGCATCCGGCTCGGCTCGCCTGCGATGACCACGCGCGGCTTTCGCGAGGCCGAAGCGGAAAAGACCGCGCATCTGATCGCCGATATTCTTGACAAGCCGCGCGATGCCGCCACGCTCGAGCGCGTCAAGCGCGAAGTGGGGGATCTGACGCAACGGTTTCCGGTGTATCAAGACTAGAAATGCGTATGCGTCGGAGCGATGGCGATTGCCTTTGCCAGCTTTTGTCCTCGGGCCGGGCGCTCGGCCGCCCGAAGCCTGGTCCGCTAGCTGAACGCTCGCCATGAAGTGCGCGTTTTGCAACCATGCGGATACGCAGGTGATCGATTCCCGCGCGTCGGACGAAGGCGCGACCATCCGGCGGCGGCGAAAATGTCTGTCCTGCGACAAGCGATTCACGACTTACGAGCGGGTCGAGCTAGCCATGCCGACGATCATCAAGCGCGGCGGGGGTCGCGCCGACTACGACCGCGACAAGCTGCGCGCCTCGATGCAGTTGTCGATGCGGAAGCGACCGGTGCCGCGCGAGGCAGTCGATGAGGCGATCGCGCGTATCGAGGACAAGCTGCTGTCGTCAGCGCAGCGCGAAGTGAAAAGCGAAAAGATCGGCGAGCTCGTGATGCGCGAGCTAAAGCGGCTCGACAAGGTGGCATACATTCGTTTCGCGTCGGTGTATCGCAGCTTCGAGGATGTCGACGAGTTTGCCGAAGTGGTGCGCGAGATCAGACCCGTGCGGCCGGCCAAGCGCCCGAAACGGCGTTAAGCGCTTGACGATGTACTCCGACGCCGACCACGGGTTCATGCTGCGGGCGCTGACGCTGGCGCATCGCTCGGCCTTTCATGCGGCACCGAACCCGAAGGTCGGCTGCGTGATCGTGCGCGATTCCCGCGTGATCGGCGAAGGGTTCACGCAGCCGCCGGGTTCGAATCACGCCGAGGTCGAAGCCATCCTGGATGCCCGGCGTAACGGCCATGATGTACGCGGTGCGACGGTCTATGTGTCGCTTGAGCCGTGCAGCCACTTCGGCAAGACACCGCCGTGCGCCACCGCATTGTCCGAGGCCAAGGTGGCGCGGGTCATCGCTGCCGTCGAGGATCCGAACCCGCTGGTCTCGGGCCGTGGACTGGAGATGCTGCGCAATGGCGGTGTCGACGTGCGCTGTGGATTGCTGGAACAGGAGGCGGCCGAAGTCAACACCGGTTTTTTCTCGCGCATGACGCGCGGGCGGCCGTGGGTGCGATTGAAGATCGCATCGAGTCTCGACGGCAAGACGGCGCTCGAAAATGGTGTGTCGCAATGGATCACATCGGAGGAGGCGCGCCGCGATGGGCACGCGTGGCGTGCGCGGGCGTGCGCGATCCTGACTGGTTTCGGTACGGTGCAGACCGATAACCCGCAACTCAATGTCCGGCTGGTCGAGACGCCCCGGCAGCCGCTGCGCGTCGTGGTCGACAGCCGCCTCGAAGTCGATCCGGGTGCGCGCATCTTCGAGGGCGAAGGGCAGGTTCTCGTCGCGTGCGCCGCCCACTCGGCCGCGCGCGAGAAAGCGCTGAAACAACGCGGCGCCGAAATACTGCGTCTGCCTGCCGACGACGGCAAGGTGGACCTCAAGGCGTTGATGCAGGCGCTGGCGGCGCGCAACATCAACGAAGTGCATGTCGAAGCCGGGTTCAAGCTGAACGGGTCGCTGGTGCGCGCCGGCATGGTCGACGAACTACTGGTTTATCTGGCGCCGACATTGATCGGCGAAGCGCAGGGCATGTTGCATCTGCCCGCCTTGTCGGATCTCGCGCACGCTCAGCGCCTGACATTTCGTGAAGTGACGCAAGTGGGCGACGACGTTCGCATCGTCGCCCGGTTTGTAACCTGATGTTTACCGGACTCGTTCAGGGCGTCGGCCGCATCGTAGAGGTCGGGCGTCTGGCGGTGGATGGCGGCGTGCAGTTGGTGATCGATGCGCGCGACGTGCCGGGATTCCGCGTGGCGGTCGGCGACAGCGTGGCCATCGCCGGCGCCTGCTTGACCGCGGTGGCAATTGAAGGCTCGACATTCGCCGTCGACACCTCGAGGGAAAGCCTGGGGCGCACTACCGGCCTGGATGCGCCCGGCGAAGTCAACATTGAAACGTCGATGCGGCTCGGCGACACGCTGGGCGGGCACCTGGTCGCCGGCCATGTCGACGGCGTCGGCGAGGTCGTTGCGATGACTCAGGTACACGAGTCGTGGGAACTGGTCGTGCGCGTGCCCGCCGAGCTTTCCCGGTACTTCGCCTATAAGGGCTCGGTCGCGATCGACGGCGTGAGCCTGACCGTCAATCGCGTGGTTGACTCTTTACGCGGCTGCGAGTTTGCGGTCAACATCATTCCGCATACGTATCGGGTCACGACCCTGCGTTCATTGCGCGCCGGCGACCGCGTCAATATCGAAGTCGATCTGATCGCGCGCTATGTCGAGCGGATGCTGTCGCAACGACAGGGAAGCGCATAAACTCCGCGCTCAAAACATTTCAGACGCAAGTCACATGCTGTCAGCCGTTCCCAATCCGTCGAAACCGCCGAGCCGCCTGGCAACGACAACCGAGTTGATCGAAGAGATCCGCCGCGGTCATATCGTCGTGCTGGTGGACGACGAGGATCGCGAAAACGAAGGCGATCTGATCTTCGCAGCCGACTTCGTCACGCCGGAGAAGATCAACTTCCTGGCCAGGTACGGCCGCGGACTGATCTGCATGCCGATCACCGCAGAGCACGCGGCGCAGCTGCAACTGGCGCCGATGACCGCCAACAACCGGACCGTGCACGGCACCAACTTCACCGTTGCGATCGAAGCAGCGCATGGCATCAGCACCGGCATTTCGACCGCCGACCGCGCTCACACGATTCGCGTGGCAACGCGCCCGCACGCCAAGCCGTCGGATCTGGTCCAACCGGGACATGTGTTTCCGCTGGTCGCCGCGGCGGGTGGCGTCCTGATGCGCGCCGGTCATACCGAAGCCTGCTGCGATCTGGCGCGGTTGGCCGGGTTGAATCCGGCGGCGGTGCTGTGCGAGGTGATGAATGACGACGGCACGATGGCGCGCCTGCCGGATCTGTTGCCGTTCGCCGCTGCGCATGATCTGCGAATCGGCACGATCGCCGATCTGATTCGCTACCGTGCCGCCAACGAATCACTGGTCGCGCGGGTTGCCGCGCGTCGTGTGTTGACCCCGGCCGGCGAGTTCGAATTGATTGCCTATCGCGACGAGCCGAGCGGCTCGGCTCATCTGGCGCTGGTGCACGGCACGCTTGCCCCCGATCGCGAAGCGCTGGTGCGCGTTCACGAGCCGCTGTCGGTCCTCGATGTGCTCGAAATCGAAGCGTCGACGCACGCGTGGCCGGTGCTGAAAGCGTTGCAGACCATCGCAAAAAGCGATGGCGGCGTGCTGGTCATGTTGAACTGCGGCGAAAGTGCGCCGCAATTGTTTGCGCATCTCGAAGCCATATCGAACGGCATCACCGGTGATGTGCGGTCCACCAAGGTGGACTTGCGCACGTATGGCGTCGGCGCGCAGATCCTGCGCGACCTGAACGTGCGCCGGATGAAGCTCCTGGCCAGGCCGCGCAAGATGCCGTCGATGGCCGGCTTCGGATTGCAGATCACCGGCTACCTGGAAGACTGATGGCGAAAGATTTCATCGCACCGGATTTCGATGGCGACGATCTGCGCATCGGCCTCGTGCAGTCGCGCTTCAACGAATGGGCCGGCCGCGAGCTCGCGGAGGCGTGCCTTAACGAGCTGATCACGCTCGGCGTCGATGAAGACGACATTACGCATATCACCGTTCCCGGTTCGCTGGAGATTCCTTTGGCGCTGGCCAAGCTGGCCGCGACCGACGATTTCGATGCGCTGATTGCGCTCGGCTGCGTGATTCGCGGCGATACGTATCACTTCGAGGTAGTCGCCAATGAGTCGGCGCGCGGTCTCGCCCGCGTATCGCTCGAATACGGCGTACCGATTGCCAATGCGATCCTGACCACCGATACCGAAGAGCAGGCGCGCGCGCGAGTCGGCGAAAAAGGGCGCGACGCCGCAAGAGTGGCCGTCGAAATGGGGAACCTGTTATGGGCGCTCGATGAAGACGGCGCCGCAGCGACCGCCGGCGAAGAGTAAGGCCGACTTGCAGCAGGCAGACCCTTCATCTCGCGTCAATAAGGGCAGCAGCCGCAGCGCGCGACGCCGCGCTCGTGAACTCGCGCTGCAAGGGCTTTATCAATGGCTGCTCGGGGGCAACGATGCCGCCGCGATCGAAGAGCACGCGACCGAGAACGAGCAGATCGGGCCGGGTGTCGACATTGCGCACTATCGTGAGCTCTTGAGTGGAGCGATCGACCACGCGCAGAATCTGCGGGCGCAGATTTCACCGCATCTGGATCGCAGTATCGCAACGCTGTCTCCGGTGGAGCATGCAATCCTGTTGATCGCCACCTACGAGCTGCAACATCGGACCGAGATTCCGTATCGGGTGGTGCTCAACGAAGCGGTCGAGCTGGCAAAAAACTTCGGCGGCACCGACGGCTTCAAGTACATCAATGGAGTGCTTGACAAGGTAGCGGCGCAACTGCGCCCGACCGAAATCACCGGACGAGCCTGATCGATGGGCGAGTTCCAGTTGATCGAGCGCTTCTTCAAGCGATCGATGCCGGCGAGCTCTCATGTATCGCTCGGCGTTGGCGACGATTGCGCCCTGCTCGCTCCGGGCGCCGGCGAGCAGTGGGCGGTCTCTACCGACACGCTGATCGAGCACGTTCACTTCCTGCCGGACGTCGATCCGGGGGCGCTGGGTCACAAGGCGCTCGCGGTCAATCTTTCGGATCTCGCGGCCTGCGGTGCGACGCCGCGCTGCTTCTTTCTGGCGCTGGCGCTGCCGCGCGTTGATCAGGCGTGGCTCGAAGGTTTCAGCCGCGGGCTCTATGCGCTGGCCGACACGCATGCATGCGTGCTGGCCGGTGGTGACACCACCCGTTCGCCGGGCGGCGTCATGATCACGATCACCGCCATCGGTACGGTACTAGCCGGCTGCGCGTTGCTGCGCTCCGGCGCGCAGGCGGGCGATGACCTCTGGGTATCAGGCGAGCTCGGGGACGCCGCACTCGGGCTTGCCTTGCGCCGCGGCGAAATGGAATTACCGCAGCGCGAAGCCAGGCACGTCGTTGCGCGACTCGAGCGGCCGACGCCGCGCGTGCCGCTGGGCGAACGTCTGCGCGGCATGGCAACCAGCGCGATCGATATTTCGGATGGATTAATGGGGGACTTGCGCCATATTCTGCAAGCGTCGGCGGCCGGCGCCGTCGTCGAGTGGGCGCGCGTGCCGCGCTCGGCTGCCCTGCAACAGCAGCCCAT